>JBEBUE010000162.1:0-6575 GCA_040393485.1 Herminiimonas sp. | reverse complement strand
CACTTTGATTGTCTACGAATACCCTTTCAACGAGCGTATTCGCACGTTGTTGCGGCTAGAAGACCTATACGAGAAATTCGCTTTCTTTATCGGTCAGGATCATCCGCAGCATCACCACGTTGCCCTTGCCACCATGTTTGAAATGCTGGAGGTGGCTGGTCGCGCCGACCTCAAATCTGATCTGCTGCAAGAGTTGGAACGTCAAAAGCAAACCTTACTCGGTTTTAAATCCAATCCCAACGTCGAAGCAGAGATGCTGGATGCCATCCTGTTTGACCTGGACCGCATCAGCACTGCCCTGATCGCTTCGCAAGGCAAGACCGGCCAGCACATTCGCGAAAATGAATGGCTGATGAGCATACGAGGCCGCACCATCATCCCGGGCGGCGCCTGTGAATTTGACCTGCCGTCGTATTACGCATGGCAGCATGATTCAGCTGAGCAGCGCCTGGCTGACATCCATAAATGGTTTACCCCGCTGTCACCATTGTTCGATGCCATCGGTATGGTCTTGCGCCTGCTGCGCGAATCCGGCCGCCCCGTCAAAATGATCGCGCAAACCGGTAGCTACCAACAAATGCTGCAAGGCAAGGCTTACCAGATGTTGCGCCTGAGTATCGACGAAACGCTGGGTGCAATTCCTGAAATCTCAGCCAATAAATACATGCTGTGGGTACGCTTCACTTCACAGGATGGCGACATGAAACCGAAAGCCTTTGAAGGCGACGTACCTTTTGAATTGAGCTTGTGTAGTTTCTGATTATGGTTACAACCGTCAATTGCCCTACTTGCGGCACCAAAGTGGAATGGACAGAACTGAGCAAATTTCGCCCGTTCTGCTCCGACCGATGCAAACAAATCGATCTCGGTGCCTGGGCTGAAGAGAAATATGTGATTCCGGTCGTCAATCCGCTGGATGACCTCGACGACGATCTGCCACCACCGCCGCAACCTTAAAATGTTCAGGCTGGGGCGTTTTCGTAACGCAGCTTGTCCAGCCACTCAATCAATGGAATAGTAGCCGGCAGCAAAGGCTCCACTCCCACACTCCCCTGCCATGCAAAAGCCTGATTTTCCAGGCTCTGCGGTTCGCCACGCCACTCACGGCTAATGTAGAAATGCAGGCGCACATGCGCATGCGGATAGACATGTTCAACACCGCACCATGGTTCAGCTGACAATACGTCCACTCCCAACTCTTCGACGAACTCGCGCTTGAGCGCATCGATGATGGCTTCACCGGATTCAACTTTACCGCCCGGGAATTCCCAGTAACCTGCATACGGCTTGCCATCCGGCCGTTGACCGAGCAAAACATCCCCATTCGGCTTCATGAGGATGCCTACAGCGACATCGATGGGTGCGGATTTGGTTTCAGACATAGAGACGATCAGAAGGAAGCTAGGCAGGTGCCCAGCCAGGCACCCGCGGTGAATTACTTGCGCATTTTTCCGGCGTGGTCCTTGGCGAATTGCCAGGCCACACGACCGGAACGCGAACCACGTTGCAGAGCCCATTGCAGGGCCTCGGTACGCGCTTCTTCTATCTGTTGCTCGTTGCAACCGAAGTGCTTGAGCCAGTGCGCGACGATATCCAGATAATCATCCTGACGGAACGGATAGAAAGTCACCCACAGGCCGAAGCGTTCAGACAGGGAAATCTTTTCTTCTACTGTTTCGCCCGGATGGAGATCACCATTGTCATCGGTCTTGTAGCCAGCATTGTCGGACATGCGTTCCGGTAGCAAATGGCGACGATTCGACGTTGCATAAATCAGCACATTATCGGATTGCGCCGACACGCTGCCATCCAGCGCTACCTTCAACGCTTTGTAGCCACCCTCACCTTCTTCAAACGACAAATCGTCGCAGAAGATGATGAAGCGTTCAGGACGGCCGGAGACCAGATCCACGATATCGGCCAAGTCACCCAAGTCATCCTTGTCGACTTCAATCAGGCGCAAACCCTGGTCAGCAAACTGATTCAGACAGGCCTTAATCAGTGAAGACTTGCCGGTGCCACGCGCACCTGTAAGCAAGACATTGTTGGCCGGCACACCCTCGACAAACTGCCTGGTGTTTTGTTCGATCTGCTGCTTTTGCGGACCGATGTTATGCAAATCATCCAGCGCGATAGGCGACAAATGGGCCACCGGTTGCAAATAACCGCGACCGTCCTTGCCACTGGATTTACGCCAGCGAAAAGCAATACCAGCATCCCAGTCAGGCTTGGCCACCGCTGGTGGCAGGATGGATTCCAGACGCTCAAGCAAGGCTTCAGCACGGATTAAAAATTGATCAAGTTGTGTCATCGTGATTCACTAATTAAATAGAAGGGCCAGGCAGCGTCAACGCAGCTGTCCGGCAAAATCAGGAACGGTAATCCGCATTGATCGTCACATACTCGTGCGACAGATCGCAGGTCCAGATCGTTGCATCGGCATTGCCGCGACCCAGTTTGACGCGCACGGTGATTTCACTTTGCTTCATCACACGCTGACCGTCAGCTTCCTGATAATCAGGATTACGGCCACCATTCTTGGCAACCCAGACATCGTCCAGATACAGGTTCAATGTGGTCACGTCGAGATCATCAACGCCGGCATAACCGATCGCTGCCAGGATGCGGCCCAGATTCGGATCGGATGCGAAGAAAGCAGTTTTTACCAGCGGTGAATGCGCAATCGAGTAAGCGATTTTGCGGCATTCTTCCACGTTCTTGCCTTCTTCTACCGTGACAGTGATGAACTTGGTTGCGCCTTCACCATCGCGCACGATCATTTGCGCCAGCTCTTGCGACAAGCCCAATACTGCAGCTGCCAGTGCCTGGTATTCAGGTGTATCGATGGCATTCACTTCAACACTGGAAGCACCCGTCGCAATTACGATGAAAGAATCATTGGTCGAGGTATCGCCATCGATGGTGATGCAGTTAAAAGAGCGGCTCGCTACTTCCTTCGTCAAATGATCGAGTACCGGTTGCGCGACCTTCGCATCCATCGCCATGAAACCCAGCATGGTCGCCATATTCGGCTTGATCATGCCTGCGCCTTTGCTGATACCTGTCAGAGTGACGGTCTGGCCATTGATGCTGACCTGACGCGACGCTGCTTTAGGCTGGGTGTCGGTCGTCATGATGGACAAGGCAGCGTTGTGCCAGTTATCCGACTTCAGGTTGGCGATAGCCTGCGGCAAACCGGCTTTCAACTTCTCGATAGGCAGCGGCTCCAGGATAACGCCGGTCGAAAATGGCAGGATTTGCGAGGCATCGCAGCCGAGCAGACCAGCCAGAGCGCTACAGGTCGCCTTCGCGTCCGCCAGGCCGGTTTCGCCGGTGCCTGCGTTGGCATTGCCAGTATTAATCACGAGCGCGCGTATCGGCGCGCTGGCTTGCAGCTTGCCCAGATGTTCTTTACAAACTTGTACCGGCGCTGCGCAAAAACGATTTTGCGTAAACACACCAGCCACTGTTGCAGTTGGTGCCAGCTTTATGACCAGCACGTCCTTGCGATTGGCTTTTTTTATGCCTGCTTCGGCATGGCCGAGTTCGATACCGGCTACAGCGGTCAAATTTTCAGGAATAGGGAGAGGAAGATTAACGGCCATCGCAAGTTTTCTATATCAGAGGGTTAATAAGACAGACTACCAAAGCGGACTACAGATCAGATCAATATTGTAATCGCTAGCGGGCATATGCATGCATCAGGCCAGGCAAGCGGACTACCAAAGCAAAAGGGCGGGATAAGCCCGCCCTTCCGGTTTCAGCACATCAGGTCGCGATTAAGCGAGGCGGCCATGACATTGCTTGTACTTCTTGCCACTGCCGCAAGGACATGGATCGTTACGACCAACCTTCGGCAAATCATTCACTTGGGTCTGGTTCGCACTTGCTGCCGCTGCAGTCGGTGCCAGCAATTCTTCCGGTGCCGCATCCGCATCGAAATCAGCATGCTGATAGTGTACGTTTTCGACATGTGACTGCGCCAGCTGCTCTTCAGCCGCGTCGATTTCTTCACGTGACTGGATGCGTACGGTCATGACGATCTTGACCACTTCATCCTTGATCAGGTTCAGCATCTGGCCAAACAGCTCAAACGCTTCGCGCTTGTATTCCTGCTTAGGATTCTTCTGTGCGTAACCACGCAGATGGATACCCTGACGCAGGTGATCCAGTGCCGCCAAATGTTCACGCCAGTGCGAATCGACTGCCTGCAACATCACGCTGCGCTCGAAACCGGCAAATGCATCCTTGCCGACGATCGCCACTTTTTCGGAGTAGATGTCATCGGTGAATTTCAGCAAACGCTCGAGCATCTCTTCATCAGTGATATTCGGCTCGGCTTCCAGTACCTTCACCAGCGAGAAATCGACTTTCCATTCGTCGCGCAATACCGCGTCGAGTGCAGGTAGATCCCATTGTTCTTCCATCGACTGTTCCGGCACATAAGTACGGAACAAGTCAGTGAATACGCCCTGGCGCAATGAAGTGATCAGCTCGGAGACATCTGTGGTTTCCAGCAGCTCATTACGCTGTTGGTAAATCACTTTACGCTGGTCGTTGGCCACGTCATCGTATTCGAGCAATTGTTTACGAATATCGAAGTTACGTGCTTCCACCTTGCGCTGTGCCGATTCAATCGAACGCGACACGATACCTGCCTCGATCGGCTCGCCTTCCGGCATCTTCAAGCGGTCCATGATCGCGCGTACGCGGTCACCGGCAAAGATACGCAGCAATGCATCGTCGAGCGACAGATAGAAACGCGACGAACCCGGATCGCCCTGACGACCGGAACGACCACGCAACTGGTTATCGACACGACGCGATTCATGGCGTTCGGTACCGATGATGTGCAAACCGCCAGCATTGACTACGTGATCGTGCAGCGACTGCCACTCTTCACGCAATTTCTGCGCTTGGGCAGCCTTGTCGGCATCGCTCAACGCATCATTGGCTTCGATAATTTGCACTTGCTTGGCAACGTTGCCGCCGAGGACAATATCGGTACCACGACCGGCCATATTGGTCGCAATCGTGATTGCTTTTGGACGGCCTGCCTGCGCAATGATTTCCGCTTCGCGTGCGTGCTGTTTCGCATTCAGCACGTTATGCGGCAATTTGGCTTTGGTCAGGATGCCGGACAACAGTTCGGAATTTTCAATCGAAGTCGTACCCACCAGTACTGGCTGGCCACGTTCGTAGCAATCCTGAATATCCTTCAGCATCGCGCCGTATTTTTCTTCCGACGATTTGTAAACCTGATCCTGGCGATCCTTGCGTTGGCTAGGACGGTTAGGCGGAATGACGACGGTTTCCAGTTTGTAGATTTCCTGGAATTCGTAAGCTTCAGTATCAGCCGTACCGGTCATGCCGGACAGCTTGGTGTACATACGGAAGTAATTCTGGAAGGTGATCGATGCCAGCGTCTGGTTTTCGTTCTGGATCTTGACGTGTTCCTTCGCTTCCACCGCCTGGTGCAAGCCTTCCGACCAGCGACGACCGGTCATCAGACGGCCCGTAAATTCATCGACGATCACAACTTCGCCGTTTTGCACCACATAGTGCTGATCCTTGTGATACAGCGTATGCGCGCGCAAGGCAGCGTATAAGTGATGGATCAGAGTGATGTTGGCCGCGTCATAAAGCGATGCGCCCTCTGCCAACAAACCCATGCGGGTGAGAATTTGTTCTGCTTTTTCGTGGCCCGCTTCGGTCAGCAATACCTGGTGGGATTTCTCATCCTTGGTATAGTCACCTGGCACTTCTACCTTGCCTTTGCCATCCGGTGTTTCTTCACCGATTTGCAGGGACAGCAGCGGCGGTACTTCATTAATCTTGTGATACAGGTCAGTGTGGTTTTCAGCCTGGCCAGAAATAATCAGCGGGGTACGCGCTTCGTCGATCAGGATGGAGTCAACTTCATCGACAATCGCGTAATGCAGGCCACGCTGGACGCGATCGCCCGTGTCGTAGACCATGTTATCGCGCAGATAATCAAAGCCGAATTCGTTATTGGTACCGTAGGTGATATCGGCGTTGTAAGCGGTCTGCTTGGCTTCATGATCGATTTGCGACAGGTTGATACCTGTCGTCAGGCCGAGCCAGCCGTACAAGGTGCTCATCCATTCAGCATCACGCTGTGCCAGGTAATCATTGACCGTCACTACGTGCACGCCTTTGCCGGCCAGTGCATTCAGGTAGGCTGGCAAGGTCGCCATCAGGGTCTTACCCTCACCCGTACCCATTTCGGCGATTTTCCCGTAGTGCAGCGCCATGCCGCCTATCAGTTGCACGTCGAAGTGACGCATCTTGAGAATACGCTTGCTGGCCTCGCGGCAAACCGCAAATGCTTCCGGCAAGAGCTTGTCGATGTCTTCGCCCTTGGCGAGACGTTCCTTGAATTCCGGGGTCTTGGCCTTCAGGGCCTCGTCGGATAATTGTTCCAGCGCCGGTTCAAGAGCATTGATTTCACGAACGGTCTTCTGGTATTGCTTGAGTAAGCGCTGATTGCGGCTACCGAAAATCTGAGTCAGTAATGACATGCTTGGATTCTAAAAAAGGCGCCTTGAAACAAC
>JBEBUE010000161.1:0-6596 GCA_040393485.1 Herminiimonas sp. | reverse complement strand
GTATAGGCTTGGCTTGTTTTAGTCATAAATCCAGACGCGGTAGCGTCAATAATCAACATGCACGACTGCCACGGGTAATGCGGCAAACGGCGTAAATACTGCAAAAAGCACAGAATGAAAGCTTAGATAAGCGCCGTTTCTGGCCGCCGCCCCTGCTGGGACGGCTGGTTCGTCTATAATCTTAACCAGTTTTTCCCGGTTACACCGAATAATTCAGGAACAGCTTGAAATTTGATGCCGGAGCGACATATATAAGCTCCTGGTAGCAGGTTTTACTGTTCAAAACAGCATTCCGATTCACTTTTAAGATCAATTATCCACATGTCCAGCGCAAAACACGCCCACGTTTTAATTCTCGGCTCCGGCCCCGCCGGTTACAGTGCTGCAGTCTATGCCGCACGTGCCAACCTCAAACCGGTATTGATTACCGGCGTCGAGCAAGGCGGTCAATTGATGACCACTACCGATGTTGAAAACTGGCCGGGCGATCCGCTGGGCGTACAAGGTCCTGAACTGATGCAGCGTTTGCTGCAGCATGCAGAGCGCTTTAACACTGAAATCATTTTCGATCACATCCACACCACCAAGCTGGATGAAAAACCGATCCGCCTGATAGGCGACGCCGGCGAATATACCTGCGACGCACTGATCATTGCAACAGGTGCTTCAGCGCAATATCTGGGTCTGCCATCAGAACAGGCATTCATGGGTAAAGGCGTATCCGCTTGCGCCACCTGTGACGGTTTCTTCTATCGCAACCAGGAAGTCGCCGTCATCGGCGGCGGCAACACCGCAGTGGAAGAAGCGCTGTACCTGTCGAACATCGCTAACAAGGTCACAGTGGTGCATCGCCGCGACAAATTCCGCGCGGAAGCAATCCTGATCGACCGCCTGATGGCCAAAGTCGCCGAGGGCAAAATCGAAGTCAAATGGAATTCGACACTGGAAGAAGTCTGCGGCGACGATAGCGGCGTCACCGGCATGACCATCAAGTCGACCATAGACGGCAGCACCACGGATATCAAAGTGCACGGCGTCTTCGTCGCGATCGGTCACAAACCGAACACCAGCATTTTTGAAGGTCAGCTGGACATGAACAACGGCTACATCAAGACCAAAACCGGTCTGGAAGGCATGGCGACATCGACCAGCGTACCTGGTGTATTCGCGGCCGGCGACGTACAAGACCACGTCTATCGCCAGGCGATCACCAGCGCCGGTACCGGTTGCATGGCCGCACTGGATGCTCAACGCTATCTGGAAAGCCAGGAGTAAGCAATTCAGCGCATGCCGGTCTGAGTACCGGCATGCGACGCCTTATCCAGTATTTAGTTTGCTTCAGCCTCTAGCCATTTGGACGTACCACCATGCCTGCTTCTATCAAGGATTTTGCCGCACTCAAATCTTTGCACAAGGATTTGAAGAAGCAGGAGGAAGCACGCAAAATTGCCGAGGCTGAACGCCTGCAAGCGGAGAAAACTGCCGCCCTCGAAGCCGACTTGTTCCGCCGCAGCATAGGCGATGTCGCTCCACTGAATCCCTCCAATAAACTCCACACCAACAGCCCGCGCCCGCTGCCTATCGCACGCCAGCGCCTGGCCGATGAAGAAGCCGCCCTGCGCGAATCCATGTCGGACGACTTTACCGTCGAAACCCTGCTCGATACCGATGAAGCACTCAGCTATGCGCGCAACGGTATAGGACCAGACGTGATACGCAAGCTACGCCGCGGCCACTGGGTCATCCAGAGCCAGCTGGATCTGCATGGCTTGCGCACCGATGAGGCGCGTGAGGCATTGGGTGAGTATCTGCGTGGTGCGGTGAAGCGCGGCTTGCGTTGCGTACGCGTGATCCACGGCAAAGGCCTGGGCTCAATCAATAAGGAGCCGGTTTTGAAAAACAAGGTAAGGAATTGGCTGACGCAGAAAGACGAAGTGATCGCCTTTTGCCAGGCTAAGGCCGCCGATGGCGGCGCCGGTGCTTTGATCGTGCTGCTCAGGGCCAGCTAAAACCCATCTCCGCCGAATCCGGGATTCGGCCGCGAGATGCTGGTCAGCGGCCCCGCATACCGTCTGCAGTAAGTCTTATACTGCTTCCGCGCCGGTTTCGCCGGTACGGATACGGATGACCTGTTCTACTGCCTGCACGAAAATCTTGCCGTCGCCGATCTTGCCAGTACGTGCGGCCTTGATGATTGCATCAACGGCTTGCTCCACGCCGGAGTCATCCACCACTGCTTCCACTATGACCTTGGGAAGGAAGTCAACTACGTATTACGCTCCTCGATACAACTCGGTATGACCTATTTGACGGCCAAAACCCTTTACTTCAGTCACGGTCAAGCCGGTAACGCCTACTTCGGCCAGTGCTTCACGCACTTCGTCCAGTTTGAATGGCTTGATAATTGCGGTCACTTGTTTCATCAGTACTCCCTCAGTTAATTGTGCACTTGCATAAGTCTACGCCGCGCCGATGGCTCCGGCTGAAAACTTTCGTTTATTTTGCCATCATTCGCGGAATTTGGATGTAATCGGATAGCGCCAGTCACGCCCGAAAGCGCGGTGCGTGACGCGGATACCGACCGGCGACTGACGGCGCTTGTATTCGTTGATTTTGATCAAGTGGGTAATACGCGCCACATCTTCCTGGCGATAACCGGCAGCTATGATCTCGGCGCTGCTCTGGTTCTCTTCCATATACATTTGCATGATGCCGTCCAGCACATCATACGGCGGCAACGAATCCTGATCCGTCTGATCCGGGCGCAATTCAGCCGACGGGGCACGCGTCAGGATACGCTCCGGGATCACGTCCGACACCGAGTTGCGGTAGGTACACAGGCGATACACCAGCGTTTTCGCGATGTCCTTGAGTACCGCAAAACCACCCGCCATATCGCCGTACAGCGTGCAGTAGCCGACCGCCATCTCGCTCTTGTTGCCGGTGGTCAGGACGATGGAGCCGTACTTGTTCGACAGTGCCATCAGGATGGTGCCGCGTATGCGCGCCTGGATGTTTTCTTCGGTGGTATCCAACTTCAGGCCCTTGAACTCTTCTGCCAGCGTGCGGTTGAATGCTTCGAAACAGTCATTAATACCAATTTCGTCATAGCGAACACCCACCCGCTTGACCATGTCGCGCGAATCTACCCAGGAAATCTCGGCGGTATAAGGCGACGGCATCATGATCGTGCGCACCTTGTCTGCGCCCAGCGCATCTACCGCTATCGCCAGTGTCAGCGCAGAATCCACACCACCCGACATACCGATCAAGGCACCCGGGAAACCGTTCTTGCCTATGTAATCACGTACGCCCAGCACCAGCGCCTTATACACCTGCGCTTCGACCGACAGCTCTTCCACGATGGTGCCATCTACCGGCTGCCCACCCTGGAATTCAATGATCTGCAAATCTTCGACGCAGTGCTGCAACTGCGCACGCATCTCACCAGCCTGATCGAGGACAAAGGAATTACCGTCGAATATCAATTCGTCCTGACCGCCAACCAGATTCGCATACACCAGGCTCATGCCGTGCGTCGTCACATTCGCATGCATGACATCGACACGCAGATGCTGCTTGTTCATGTGGAAAGGCGAGCCATTTGGCACCAGCAATACCTGCGCACCAGCTTCGGCGGCACGCGCAGGCGCATGCGGGAACCAGGTATCTTCGCAAATATTGATACCGAAGCGTACGCCCTTCACTTCAAATACCAGTGGCTCATCGACCGAAGTGAAATAACGTTTTTCATCGAATACGGTCGCATTCGGCAAATCATGTTTGCAGTAAGTAGCAGCGATCTTGCCATTCAGCAGCACCGAGGCGGCGTTATAGCGCAGACCGTCCTGCTCGAACGGATGGCCGACGATGACATGCAAGCCCTGCAGCGAAGCGAGATCACTAGCAAGGGCAAGCAACGCTTCCGAGCTTTTTGCGTAGAATGAGTGACGCAACAATAAATCTTCCGGCGGGTAACCGACCAGCGACAACTCCGGTGTCAATACGATGTCGGCACCTTGCTCAGCGGCGCGGCGGGAGAATTCGGCAATCTTGGCACGGTTACTGGCGAGATCGCCGACTGTACTATTGATCTGCGCGATGGCTACTTTAACTGTCATGGCATGTATATAGAAACTGAAACGACTAAACACTAAGACAAAGTCAAATCAAAGTGAGTGTATCTGTTAACGAATTTGCCAATTATCGCACGCGTATCGTTTCTTCCTTGTCAGAAATCGGTCAAAACGCATGGGATGCCCTGGTACAACTGCAGGACGAAGGCAATCCCTTCCTCTCCTTTGCCTTCCTCGACGCCTTGCACGAAAGTGGCTCCGCCTCGGTCAAATCCGGCTGGCAACCACAATTCCTGACGCTCTGGCAGGAGCAGGAACTGGTTGCCGCACTGCCCTTATACGCCAAGGGACATTCGTACGGCGAATACGTATTTGACTGGGCCTGGGCCGATGCCTATGAGCGTAACGGCCTGCAATACTATCCAAAACTGCTATCTGCCATCCCGTTCACGCCCGTCACTGGCAGCCGCCTGCTGGCACGCGACGGCGAAGCCCGGGCGGCACTGATTGCCGCCATCCGCAATGTGCAGGAAAACAATTCCTTTTCGTCCACCCATATCCTCTACCCGCCAGTGGAGCAAGCGGAACAACTGCGCGAAGCGGGCTTCATGCTGCGTAGTGGCGTGCAATTCCACTGGCTCAATGCCGGATATCGGAACTTTGAAGAATTCCTGGCGACGCTAGAGCGTAAGAAACGCAAGAACATCCGCGCCGAACGACGCAAGGTACAAGAGGCAGGCATCCACTTCCGTCACATCCCCGGCCACGAAGCGAGCAATGAGGATTGGGTGTTTTTCAAACGCTGCTATGACCATACCTATGCCATGCATAGGTCCACGCCCTACCTCAACCTGGATTTCTTCCAGCGCATAGGGGCGAGCATGCCGCAACACATCCGCCTGATCGTGGCGGAAAAAGATGGGGTTCCTATCGCATCCTCATTGCTGATACACGATGAACAAACCGTATACGGCCGTTACTGGGGCGCGCTACAGCACATCGACTGCCTGCATTTTGAAACGGCTTATTACCAGCCTCTGGAATTCTGTATCGCCGCCAACATGACTTGCTTTGAAGGCGGCGCCCAGGGTGAACACAAAATGGCGCGCGGCTTCCTGCCGCAAAAAACCTGGTCAGCGCACTGGCTGGCGCATCCGGTGTTTTCAGATGCAATCGAAGACTTCCTGAAACGCGAAAGCGGCGGCATCGATTCCTATATCGATGAATTAAACGAACGAAATCCGTTCAAACGTTAAATATTGTTAAATATACGTTGATTTTGAGCAACTTTTTCACCGACCTCCCTTGTCAGTGCTGACGGCGCAGTGCATGCTAGATGCACGATGATTTCCCTCCCCAATGGCAGTACACAAACCCGCTTAATACGCGTAGGTCGCTTTGCGATCAAACATGAACTCGGACGCGGCTCTATCGGGGTGGTCTACCTGGCGCACGATCCCGTCATAGACCGCGACGTCGCCATCAAAACTTTTCGCAGCAAACTGTCGCTGGTAGAAAAAAAACAGCACGAACAACATTTCATCAACGAAGCGCGCGCAGCCGGACGACTGGCACATGCCAATATCGTTACGATTTACGAAGCGTCCAGCGAAGGCGATGCAACCTACATCGCGATGGAGTACTTGCAGGGTCGTGAATTAAACAAAATGCTGGATGGTGGCCACCTCTTCAACGCGAGTGAAGTAGCATCCATCAGCTGGAAAATCGCCGATGCGCTGGATCATGCACACAGAAACGGCGTCGTGCATCGCGACATCAAACCAGCCAACATATTCCTCAGCCCGGACCTGCAACCCAAGGTCGTGGACTTCGGCATTGCGCGCGCACCGAACCGCGTCGCCGACCAGTTGAATAAGAGCGCGGACCCTTACACCCTATTCCACGACAACATCCTCGGCACACCCAACTATATGTCGCCGGAACAGGCCATGGGCCTGGCTGTCGATGCTCGCACCGACATCTATTCGCTAGGTGCAGTCATGTATGAAATGCTGACTGGTCGCAAACCGTTCCAGGCTAGCGATACCGAAAAATTACTGCACCAGATTTCATTCAAGGCGGCAGCAGAACCCCACAAGGTCGAAGCCAGCGTGCCGCTGGCGCTGTCAAAAATCGTCATGAAGGCGATGAGTAAAAAAGCTGACAAGCGTTATCAAAATGCGCAAGACATGGCGCTCGACATCAAGCGTTTCCTCGCCCGTGCCCGGCGCGAAAATGGTCGCAAGGCCAAGCTGGAAGATATAGAAACTACCGTCGAATCTTTGCCGATCCAGCAATCCCGTCTGTTCTGGCCGATATGCGGTGGCCTGGTTGCGCTGGCGATCGTCGCATACACGTTCTGGCGTAGCTAACAACTGCCAACACGTTGGCTGGCACGTCCGGGCAGCATCCTGCCGACAAAGCGGAATCGTATTAGAATCTCGCGTTTAGTAAGCTATATTTCTCATGAGTCCCACCGATATCCTGCTCGCGCTTGGAATAGTCAGCATCTGGGGCCTC
>JBEBUE010000160.1:0-6601 GCA_040393485.1 Herminiimonas sp. | reverse complement strand
CGAATAAACCCACGCACGATCACCATCCCAGGCAACGCTGCATAGTTATCGTCCTCGAGCGCCTGGATCTGGCGCGCCGCGAGATTCAATTGACTGGCGACCTGCTCAACTGTCCAGCCGCGCTCCTGCCGCAAAGTCGCGAGTTGCACCCCTGCTGAAATCACTGGTTCCAAATTCTCTTGTTCCTGCACTGTCTCTTGTGCTGGTTCTGTGACTTCATTACTCATAGCTTCATTTTCCGGCACGTCATTATTCATTAAAGGCTCCACGCTGATAGGCAGCAAACTCGGCCGAGTCCGGATAACGGCGGCGCAATTGCGTCACAAGGCTGTTTTCTGCGGCACGATCGCCCACCTTGCGTTCAATTTTGATTGCTAGCCACAACACTTCCGCGCTCAGCACATCTGCTTTAGTCACGCGATTTATATAAAACCGGGCACGCTCCAGATCACCACGCTCATAATTCAGACGCGCCAGATTGGTACTGGTTGTCAGGTTGCCGGGATCAAGGCGAAATGCTTCATTAAAATAACGATCTGCGGCAACCTTGTCCTTCAGGATCAGGCTGCAGGTGCCTGCGTTATTCAGCGCTTTGGCAGGAGACTGATAAGTCTTGCTGCGCAATGCTGCTTCGAAATATGGAATCGACTGATTCGCCCGCCCGTTCTGGCACAGGAACCAACCATAGTTATTACTCAAATCCGGATCATTCGGCGCCAGGCGCAGGGCGCGCGTGAAATTCTCTTCGGCCTGACGCGTCTCGCCCTGGTCCATGTAAATCAGGGCCGCCATACTATAGGCGTCCGCCAGGTTAGGATCAGTTTGCAAAGCCAGCTTGACTTCATCCAGCGCCACATTCAGCTGACCTTGCTGGTAATAGCCTATCGCCAGTTGCAAGCGTATGCGGGCGCGCTTTTGATTATCTGTTTTATCGAAACTGGTAGCCAGTTCACTATCTGGTGCAACAGCAGGTCTAGCGGCGCAACCCAAGAGCAGGATTGCAGATAACAGGGATATTCCCAACCAAACCGAGCGACGCACTGTCATCAAGATGAAATCTCCACGATACGACCGAAATTCTTACCAAATTTCTCCTGATACTCCGCCATTTTCTTCATACGGTCTTGCACGCGTGTACGGTCTTGCACTTCACCAGCCAGTTGTCCGCACGCAGCATCTATATCGTCACCGCGCGTCTTGCGCACAGTGGTCACAATGCCTGCATCCATCAACACTTGCGCGAAGGCTTTGATACGTGGATTGTGTGAGCGCGTCAAACCCGACTCAGGGAATGGATTGAAAGGAATCAGATTAAACTTGCATGGCACATCAGCCTGACGCACCAAGGCAATCAATTCACGTGCGTGCTGATCGCTATCATTGACGCCATCCAGCATGCAATATTCGAAAGTAACGAAGTCACGCGGCGCGAATTCCAGATAGCGCTTGCAGGCAGCCATCAATTCCACCAGCGGGTATTTTTTGTTCAGCGGCACCAAACCATCGCGCAAGGCATCGTTCGATGCGTGCAGCGATACCGCCAGCGCGACTGCACAATCCTGCGACAGCTTGTCTATCATCGGCACCACGCCGCTGGTCGACAATGTCACGCGACGGCGCGACAAGCCGTAAGCATTATCGTCCAGCATCAGTTTCAATGCGGTGACAGTAGGCTCATAGTTCAACAAAGGCTCGCCCATGCCCATCATCACCACATTGGTAATCTGGCGCTCACCCTTGGGACCTGGCTCTATGCCTTTGGTACGACGTAATTCGAATTCGGCCATCCACAGTTGGCCGATAATTTCGCCAACCGAAAGATTCCGGTTAAAACCCTGTTTGCCGGTCGAGCAGAAACGGCAATTCACCGCGCATCCGGCTTGTGTCGAAATGCACAGCGTGCCGCGGTTTTCTTCGGGGATAAAAACTGTTTCGACTGCATTGCCCTGCCCCACATCGACCAGCCACTTACGTGTGCCGTCGGCAGAGGTGTGATCGGAAATCACGGCGGGTGCAGCGATGATCGCGCGCGTAGCGAGCTTGTCACGCAGCGATTTAGCTAAATCGGTCATCGCGTCAAAATCGCTGGCGCCGAATTGGTGTATCCAGCGTTGCAATTGCTTGGCGCGGAACGGCTTCTCACCCAACTCGCCGCAGTAAGCGATGAGTTGCGCAGGATCCAGATCCAGCAAATTGGTGAGAGTCGTCATAAAACTATTCCTTGAATGTCTGCCTGTCACTCCGCCATAAAGACCAGCGACGGACAGAAACTCAAATTAACGCGAGTAAACGTTCAATGCTGGGAAGAAGTAAGCGATTTCAACTTTCGCTGTTTCTTCTGCATCGGAACCGTGTACCGCATTTGCGTCGATGGAATCAGCGAAATCAGCACGGATGGTGCCTTTTTCTGCTTTCTTAGGATCGGTTGCACCCATCAGGTCGCGGTGCTTGATGATCGCGTTTTCGCCTTCGAGCACTTGAATGATCACTGGACCGGAAATCATGAAATCGACCAGGTCTTTGAAGAACGGACGTGCGCTGTGCACAGCATAGAAACCTTCTGCTTCAGCACGCGACAATTGCGTCATGCGAGCAGCGACGATTTTCAGGCCTGCGCCTTCGAAACGGCTATAAATCTGACCGATTACGTTTTTTGCTACTGCATCCGGTTTAATAATCGACAGTGTGCGTTCGATTGCCATCTGAAAAACTCCAATAAAATGAAAGGGTTAAGACAAAAATCTGATATTTCAACTAACCTTTAATTCTACCATGAAAGCCCCACCTACTTGAAGCAGAAACAAGAGCTTTTAAATGTGAAGATAGCGTTAAGAACAGAACCGTTTATACTATGAGCATGTCAAGAACCTGCTTGGCAACAACTCGAGCTTGATATTTACCTGGAGAAACTATGAGCAATTTACAGCAGACCTTTGGGTCTACCTATGACACCACGGCAGTACGCCATCGCGTCTTGCGCAATACATACTGGCTGCTCGCCCTTTCCATGATTCCTACCGTGCTGGGCGCCTGGATAGGCGTACAGTTTAAATTTGCCTTCTTCTCAGGCAGCCCTTTTATGGGGATGATGATCTTTTTGGCAATTGCATTCGGCTTCTTTTATGCAATTGAAAAAACCAAAAATTCCGGCCTGGGCGTTGCCCTGCTGCTGGGCTTCACCTTCTTCATGGGCTTGATGCTGTCGCGCCTGATCGGTCACATCCTCGGCTTTGCCAACGGCACCGCGCTGATCATGACGGCTTTCGGCGGCACAGCGGCAATTCTTGCAACGATGGCATCGGTCGCAACTGTATCGAAACGCGACTTCAGCGGTCTCGGTAAATGGCTGTTCATGGGCGTGCTGGTGATTATCGTTGCAGCAATTGCAAATATCTGGCTGCAATTGCCAGCATTGCAACTGACTATCTCAGTCGTAGCGATCGGCATTTTCTCTGCCTTCATCTTGTATGATGTACAACGCATCATCAATGGTGGCGAAACCAACTACGTCACTGCGACCCTGGGCATTTACCTCAGTGTCTATAACATCTTCTCCAATTTGCTGGCCTTGCTCGGCATCTTTGGTGGCGAACGCGACTGATAAATTTTCAGTGCAATAAACAAAAAGCCGACTTTTCAGTCGGCTTTTTTTATTCCTTCAACTTGTTTGCGAATGTTTACGCAATCGCCGTCGGCACCTGACGCAGCTCGAATACCGCCATGGATTCCACGTGCGACGTATGCGGGAACATATTAATCACGCCCGCATTCTTTAAATCGTACTGCCCTTCGTTTACCAAAACCGCGGCATCGCGTGCCAGCGTCGACGGATTACACGATACATAGACTATGCGGGTTGGCAGCAGATCCGGATGACTCTTGCTCAATTCAGACAGCGCTTCACATACCGCCAACGCGCCATCACGCGGCGGATCAATCAGCATGCGATCAAATTTACCGAGTTCGACAAAGTCCTGGGCTTTTGCTTCAAACAGATTGCGGCAGTAGAACGAGGTCTTATCCGCCAGGCCATTCGCAGTAGCATTTTCCAGAGAGCGCTCAGTCAGCGTCGTGCTGCCCTCGATGCCAACGACTTCACGCGCTTGCGTCGCAATCGGCAAAGTAAAGTTACCCAAACCACAGAACAAATCAGCGATACGATCGGTCGGCTGCGCATCCAGCAAGCGCAAAGCACGCGCGACCAGCACGCGATTGATCTGATGATTAACCTGTGTGAAATCTGTCGGCTTGAACGGCATCTTTACATTGAATTCCGGCAGCGCGTAGTGCAGATTATTTTCTGTCGGATAGTATTGATAAGCGCTATCCGGACCGGCTGGTTGCAGCCACCATTGCACCTGGTGCAAGTCAGCAAAAGCCTTTAATTTCACTTCGTCATCAGCTGTCAGCGCAGTCATGATGCGCAAGACCATGGCAGTGACTTTTTCCTCTTCGCCCTGGCCTATCGCCAATTCGATTTGCGGCAAATCATCAATGACAGAAAGCGATGCGATCAATTCACGCAGCGGCACCAGCATCGCAGAAACGTTCGGCGGCAGGATTTCGCAAGTCTTCATATCGGTGATGAAAGATGATTTGCGCTCGTGGAAACCAACCAGCACACCACCTTTTTTCACCACATTTCGCACCGAAATACGTGCGCGGTAACGGTAGCCCCAGGTCGGTCCGTGTATCGGACGCAGCATGGTTTCTGCCTTAACTTTGCCTATGTGCTTCAGGTTATCTTCCAGAATTCGCTGCTTTAATGCGACCTGCGCACTCGGCTCCAGATGCTGCATCGAACAACCACCGCATACACCAAAATACGCACATTTAGGCTTGGTGCGCAGCGACGATTCCTTGATCACGGACATCATCTTTGCCGCTTCCCAATTCGGTTTCTTGCGATAGGAAGAGTAAACGACGCGCTCTTTTGGCAACGCACCTTCGACGAAGACTACTTTGCCCGGCGTGCCATCTTCATTTTGCAAATGGCCGACACCGCGTGCTTCCATGTCGAGGGATTCGATATCAATAATGGTTTGCTGCATAGGGACTAATTCAGAATCAGGCGCGTAAGCGGATCAAGAGCGTAAGCGACTTGCGTTAAATGAGAAAAGAAAGCGAAGGCGGATGATATCAAACTGCGGCGCCTTAGCGCCGTATTCCGCTCATTTTGTCGCGTATTTGGACAATACTAGAGCAAGGAGTCCTTGCCGACGCCGGTGCGCATGAGCGAACGTTTCAATTTGACCAATGCTTCTTGCTGAATCTGCCGCACCCGTTCCCGGGTGACATGCATTTCTGCCGCCAGCGCTTCCAGCGTCGCCGGATCGTCGTTATCCAGTCCGAATCGACGGGTGATCACCAGACGTTGCTTATCAGGTAGTTTTTCCAGCCAGTCATGCACCAGCACGGTCATTTCATTGTGCTCGGCCAGCGCATCCGGATCATTCGCATGATCGCCCTGCAGCAAATCCATCAAGCTGGATTGCGGATCGCCGTCCAGCGGCGCGTCCAGCGAAGTCGCGTGCTCGGACAACGCCAGGATGTCCTGCACATCCTCCACACTGCGATCAACCAGATGTGCAATATCTTCCGCGGTCGCATCCTTGCCATCATGATGCTGCGCTTCCAGATGGAATTTGGCGCGCAAGGTTTGATTCAGTTCACGAACGACATGCACCGGCAAGCGCACGGTACGCGCCTGGTTCATGATCGCGCGTTCTATGCTTTGACGTATCCACCAGGTGGCATAGGTCGAAAAACGAAAACCACGTTCAGGCTCGAATTTGTCGATCGCTCGCATCAAGCCCAGATTGCCCTCTTCGATCAGGTCCAGCAGGATGACGCCACGATTGATGTAATGCTTGGCGATGGAGACAACCAGGCGCAGGTTGTGCTCGATCATTTTCTGGCGCGCAGCGAAGTCACCTTGCTTGGCCAACGTTGCATAATGCACTTCTTCCGGCACCGTCAGCAAAGGACGGGTACCGATCTGATTCAGGTAGTGTTGAGTTGCATCCGTTGACAGTTCGGTTGCCAACACCTTCTTGAGTTCGTCGATACCGGCAACCTCCACCGGCGCAACACGTTCCGCTAATTCAACGACATCACCCTCTTCTTCGATGATGTCGGACTTCTCCGCTTCATCGTCGGCTTGCAGCGATAGCTCGGACGACAATGCATCCGAGTTTTCATCATCTTCTGCGTGAACGTCGCGGTTGCGTGTCATTGGCGATTAGCGGCTCGGTAAGAATTTCGATGGGTCGACCGGTTTGCCTTGCTGGCGAATTTCAAAATGCAATTTGACTGAGTCTGAATCAGAATCACCCATTTCAGCAATTTTCTGTCCTTTATTGACATTTTGTCCTTCTTTTACAAGGATAGCCTTGTTGTGGGCGTATGCGGACAATAAATTACTGGTGTGCTTGACGATGACCAGATTGCCATAGCCACGAATACCACTACCGGCATACATGACCTTACCGGCTCCGGCAGCCATCACTGCCTGCCCTGACTTACCGGCAATATCCAGGCCTTTGCGACCGTCGTCGAAAGTGCCGACCACCTTGCCTTCTGCCGGCCACATCCAGGACAC
>JBEBUE010000159.1:0-6635 GCA_040393485.1 Herminiimonas sp. | reverse complement strand
TGATGAGCGCGATACAACAACACCGGCATCCATGGAAAATAGTCTGGAGAAGCTCGCACTCGGTACTGCGTTGCAGCAGCCGCAACGCGAACAATTAATGAATTGGCTGAAAGGGAATACGACTGGCGGCAAGCGCATGCTGGCCGGCGTACCCAGGGGCTGGCAAGTCGCAGATAAAACTGGCACCGGCTCCTACGGCACGACCAATGATATCGGCATCCTCCTGCCACCCGGTGGAGGTGCGTTGGTGACGGCCATCTACTTTACGCAAAACGAGAAAGATGCAGCGCCGCGCGAAGACGTCATCGCGTCCGCTACACGCATAGTGGTCGCGGCTTTAAGCTAGGGAAATATGGATAAAACGCAGGTAGCCAGGAATCACCTGGTCGGGGTGAGAGGATTCGAACCTCCGGCTCCTGCGTCCCGAACGCAGTACTCTACCAGGCTGAGCTACACCCCGACATGAACTGGAACTTTGACAGTGATTTTAGTTTAGCCAACTTGCCGGGATTTGGCGATATCCACTGTGTGTTTTTACCTGCCGACAGTGTGAAAACGAGCGCCCAAAGCGCACTCCGCGCGCAAGTATTATGATATCGGCTTGACCGCACATCCGCTTCCATCATGACGCTTTCCCTCTGGCTTACCTTTTTGATCGCTGCCATCCTGATCGCCATTACCCCTGGCTCCGGCGCTATCCTGTCGATGTCGCATGGACTGGCTTATGGCGTACGCAAGACGACGGCGTCCATCCTCGGTTTGCAGCTAGGTTTGATTTTCCTGCTGACGGTCGCAGGCGCCGGCGTTGGTTCCCTGCTGCTGGCTTCGGAGATGGCTTTCAATATCGTCAAGACGATAGGTGCGTTTTACCTGATCTATCTGGGGCTTAGCCAGTGGCGTGCCAAGGTTGTGCTCGCGCCGGAGATGCAGGAGCATGCCGCGCACAATGTAGCACCCAGCTTTGGAAAACGCTTTTTGCACGGACTGCTGACAAATGTCACCAATCCTAAAGGCGTGATTTTTATGGTGGCGGTACTGCCTCAATTCATCGTCAAGGATGCCCCGCTGCTGCCACAGCTGCTGATCCTCGGTCTCACCATTTGCGTGATCGATATCATCGTGATGCATGCTTATGCCCTGGCCGCCTCATCCATGCAGCGCTTTTTCCGCAACGCGCATTCTGTGAAAAAGCAAAACCGCTTCTTCGGCGGATTGTTCATCGCCATCGGCACCGGCCTGTTTTTCGTCAAACGCGGCCCCGTCACGTAATGATCACGTCAGGCTTCTTTATTACAATATCGTCTTGATGTAGTCGCGCAAACGGCTACAGTACAAGCCACGATAACGCATACTCCAGTGCCTGCCCTTACCAAGTCGGGCGCAGTTCTTGCGTTACGGTTAGCAGTGCCGAACAACGGCATGACTGACTTCCCTACTCCATTACCGTTGGAAAAATACATGGACCTGACCACGCCCGCCCTGCTGTTCCCCGCAATTTCACTCCTGCTATTGGCCTACACCAATCGCTTCCTGGTCATTGCACAATTAATCCGCCAGCTCCACGTCAAGTATCAGGAACGTGCACACGACGTCGTACTGCGCCAAATCGCCAATCTGCGCGTGCGCGTGATGTTGATACGCCGTATGCAGGAAATGGGCGTGGGCGCGTTCATCTTGTGCGCGCTGTCCATGTTCCTGGTCTTCATCAAATTGATTTTCATCGCGCAGGTAATCTTTGGTTTCAGCATTTTCATGCTGGTGCTGTCACTGCTGGTATCGCTCTATGAAATCGTGATCAGTACCAAGGCGATCGAGATCGAGATGGAAGATATGGTGCAGAGCCTGAAAGACCAGGATTAAAGGCTAACCGCAAGCCGCACGTGGTAAAGTTTGCGCCGTACTGATTGTCACCCACATCCATAAACGACTTACATGCCACCTACCCTGCCCATCGCTAAAAACGTCTTTGGCGAACCTTTGGTTCCCTGTTCCTTTAAGCCGCTCACCGGTTACTTCCGCGACGGCTGCTGCAAGACGAATGAGGACGATGTAGGCACGCATGTCATTTGCACCGTCATGACGGCGACCTTCCTGGTGTACAGCAAGGCATGCGGCAACGATCTGTCCACCCCGCGCCCGGAATGGAATTTCCCCGGACTCAAACCCGGTGATCAATGGTGTTTATGCGCAAGCCGCTGGGTCGAAGCCTGGCGTGCCGGCGTGGCCCCCAAAGTAGTATTGGAGAGCACCAATCAAAAAGCGCTGGAAATGGTCAGCCTCGATGATTTGCGCAAGCACGCATATGCGCTGCGCGAAGAAGAGTAATCACCCCTAAAACCATGGCAGGCAACAGTTTGCGGCAAAGATACGACGTTACTTTGCCAATAAGGCAATGAAATTAACGATAGTTATCGCATTTGACAATAGTTATAAATATTTCGATTGGGAATCCGTTAAAATTCTTACCGGGCTGCAATCTTAATAAAACTCGATCTATCTTCGCGGATCGTCAGGCAAAAGTATGGATGCGTTAACTGCTGGCATCGCGTTAATTCTTGTGCAATTCTGTATTGCACTGGTGATGGCCGGGGTTTTCTATACCACTCCCTCAGAAAAGTGCACCAAATACTGGGCCTTGTCCGGCGTCTGGATTGCTTTCGGCATACTGATCGCCATCGTTAATAATCGCCTGCATAGACCAGCCTTCATCCTCAACGGTGCCGGCGCAGTCATGATAGGGCTGATTTTCCAGTGGTACGGCATCCGCGCCTTTTATAAAAAAGCACCGCCAAAATGGGGCTGGTTCATCTGTATCGCCTTTGTTGGCGTGCTTGTAACACTCTTCATGCTGGGAGCCGACTTCCAGCAACGCGCCATCCTGATCTCGTTTACCGTCCTGATCCTGCTCGGTCTCAGTCTGCATGAAATCTGGCAGGGGCAAAAAGGCCCACCCAAGACCTTTGTACAAGCGCTGGTCCTTGGGGCCATTGTCTTGCTCATAATCGGGAATGTGCTGCGCATTGCGATTGCATCGCTGCAGATTGCCGGTACCCTGCCCCTGGAACGCTCAGGCTTCGAGATCGTAGTCGCTTATATGATCCCGACCGTAGGTACCGTACTATTCTCAATCGGTCTCTTGCTGCTCTATTTCGAGCGCACCGTCGAAGAAAACCGCCACCTCGCAACGCACGATGAACTCAGCAAATTGCTGAACCGCCGCGCCATCGTATCGGCCGGCGAATACAGCCTGGCCTCCGCCACCCGCCTCGGACATGAGCTGACAATTGCCTTTATCGATATCGATATGTTCAAGTATTTCAACGATAAATTCGGTCACGCAGCGGGCGATACGGTGATCCGCGAAGTCGCCGCCATCCTGCAACAAACCTGTCGCACCATCGATCTGGTAGGTCGTTACGGCGGAGAAGAATTCCTCATCATCCTGCCTGGCGTCAATCGCGATGATGCCGCTTTGGTCGGCCAGCGCCTGGTTGATGCGGTGCGCCAATATCGCTTCCTCGGCATCCATCCGGTCACCATCAGCGCCGGCCTGACTACCCTGCCCAAAACTGAAAAGTGCTCATGGGATCAATTGGTACGACGGGCAGATGCCGCGCTGTATGAAGCCAAAGGCCTGGGACGGGATCGATACGCGGCCTAAGCAGTACACTACGGCATAAACTCCTTGCCTTTCTTTTCTCTCAAGCACACCCTTTAGCCCATGCACGTGTCATCCATCATGCACACTGGTTTTGCCTATAAAACATCATCTTTATTTCCCCGTGGATACATCTCGCGCCCGATGGTAAGCTAAGCTGCAGAAATCAAACAAAAGAGGCAGACATAGTGGGCGTTATTCATAAACAGTTGCCGTTGGAAGAGATCACGCCGGGCATGGTATTGGCGGACAATTTGCTGGATGCACAGGGAAAAATCCTGTTACCCAAAGACGCGACACTGACCGAACAGACGATAGAATCGCTGCGCAAACACGGTGTGTCTTCGCTGCGTATTTTTATGGGTGAACTGAGCGATGAAGAACAAGCCGCGCAACGCGCGTATCTGAAAGCACGCATCGCGCGCCTGTTCCGCAACTCCGATGACCAGGACGCAAATGGTTTGCTGCACCATTACATACAGGAGTTTCGTCTGGGAGAGCCGTCATGACGAACGCCATGCGTAACAGCCGGATAGAGAAACTGCATTTCAATCAGGTCATCAACCAGATCCGCGATCTGCCTGCCTTGCCGGCGATCGTGCACGACCTGATGAAAAACATCAGTCCGGATGAAACCGACATTCATGTCATCACCCGTAAAGTGTCGATGGATCAGGCACTGTCGGCAAAGACGCTGCAGTTCGCCAACTCTTCTTTCTACGGCTTGCAATCCAAAGTCACGACCATACAACAGGCCGTCACGCTGATCGGCGTTAATGCGGTACGCCATGTTGTCACCGCTACCGCACTGACCGGCTACTTCCCACCAAATAATTGCGCCGGCTTTGATTTCTTTGCATTGTGGCGTCATTCGGTGGCGACTGCGGTCTGCGCACGTGTGCTGGCGCGCCATTTGCACGTCAATCAGGATTACGCATTTACCGCTGGCCTGCTGCATGACATCGGACGACTGGTGCTGGTCACCTACTTCCGTAGCGAATACGAAGCCGTCATCGCTTACCGTAACGAACACGACTGTCACTGGCTGACAGCAGAGCAGGAAGTGTTAGGCGTCGATCATGTGATGGCTGGAGATGCGCTCGCTGCCCACTGGAATTTTTCCGAAACGATACGCCATGCGATTGCAGGTCACCACAATCCAGAACAACAAACAGTGCGCTCGCTGGCATCTATTGTGCATGTTGCCGATGCAATTGCACATGCGCTTGATTTGTCACACCTGGAAAACGATTTGGTGCCACCGATTTCACATGTAGCCTGGGTCGGACTGGATTTGAGTGCTGATGTGTATCAGCAGGTATTTCATGAGACTGAATTATTGTTCGATGAAGTTAGCCGCGTATTGTTGACAGAGAAATAGAAAGATACTTTGGAGCAGATTACGACTTTTGGTACGTCCGCTTATTCGATCGGCTGCATCCACCTTTTTGATGGCATCACCGATCCTGTCGTGGCTGCACTGCTGGCACAATCCGCCGTCATCCGGCTGCGCAAGGATGAAACCATCTCACCGTTGCGCAGCAATGAGGCATGCGTCTACGCCGTACTAAGCGGCGCAATCGGTAATACGCTGATCGACGAAACCCAGGGCGTACGTACCGAGAAGATACTACCCGGTGAAAGCATCGGCGAATTGTCGGTCCTGGACGATATCGCCCACTCCAGTACGCTGGTGGCGCTGCAGGAAACAGAACTACTGGTGATCGAATCCCACACCTTGTGGCGCCTGATCGATGAAGCAGACGGCGTAGCACGCAATTTGTTGCGCCAACTCTCGTTCCGCTTACGTGCAGCCAATGCGCAATTGCGCAAGCGTGAAAAAGTCGGCGAGTTTTACCGTCAATTGTCGATGGTGGATGGTCTCACTTCACTAAACAATCGAGCCTGGCTAAACGACAAGCTATCCGGCCTGATCGAGGAAGCACATACGAACAAGCATCCGTTGTCGCTGATCATGATCGATCTTGATCACTTCAAACGCTTCAACGACGAATACGGCCACTTGGTTGGCGATACTGCGCTACGCACTGCTGCCGGCGTGTTGAGCGCGGCTTTGCGCCCCAGTGATTTTGCCGTACGCTACGGTGGTGAAGAGCTAATCGTCATTCTGCCTGACAGCAATATGGCAGCTGGTACCATGGTGGCGCAACGCTTGTGCGAACGCATGCGCCTGGCTGTCGTGTTTGCCGATATGCATATACCTCTGCCGCACATTACCGCTTCGTTCGGCGTTGCGGTACTGGCGCCACAACAGGATGCCGATGGCTTACTGGCTGCTGCTGATGCCGCGCTGTATCGCGCCAAGGAAGCCGGGCGTAATCAGGTCGCGATCTAAATCCGGGTTCGCATATTTCGAACCATCTCAACTTTATACTTCACGATGTCCACGCATACCTTTCTCTGGCACGATTACGAAACCTTCGGCATACAAACACGTCGTGATCGCCCGGCACAATTTGCCGCGATCCGTACCGATGCCGAACTCAATGAAATCGGCGAGCCGATCATGTTGTACTGCCAGCCGGCGAATGACTTCTTACCCGACCCGCAATCCTGCCTGATTACCGGCATCACGCCACAGCTCTGCCTGGAGCGCGGCATTCCCGAATACCAGTTCGCGGCAGAGATCGAGAAAGCACTCTCGCAAACCGGCACCATAGGTGTCGGCTACAACACCATACGTTTTGATGATGAAGTCACGCGCTTCATGTTTTGGCGTAACCTGATCGATCCTTATGCACGCGAATGGCAAAACAGCTGCGGCCGCTGGGATATCCTCGACGTCGTCCGCACCGCTTATGCCTTGCGCCCGGAAGGCATCAATTGGCCCAAGCACCCGGATGGACGCCCGAGTTTCCGCCTCGAGCAATTGACGGCTGAAAATGGCATCGCCCATGAAGCGGCACACGATGCATTGTCAGACGTACGTGCCACGATTGCACTGGCGCGCCTGATT
>JBEBUE010000158.1:0-6734 GCA_040393485.1 Herminiimonas sp. | reverse complement strand
CTGCATACCCATGACTTTGACAGGGTCACCGAGGCCATGCTCGGACCACAATGATTTCTCGAACAGCTTGGGATTATTGGAAATAACCGAGTTAGCGGCCTGCAGGATGCGCGTGCTGGAACGATAGTTTTGCTCCAGCTTGATGATGCGCAGATCCGGGAAGTCGACTTGCAGCTGCTTCAGGTTTTCTATAGTGGCACCACGCCACGCGTAAATCGCCTGGTCATCGTCGCCTACAGCTGTAAACATCGGCTTCTTGCCGACGCCTGTCACCAGCAATTTCACCAGTTCGTACTGGCAGGTATTCGTATCCTGATATTCATCGACCAACAGGTAGCGCAAACGCCGCTGCCACTTGTCGCGCACCGTTTCATTATGCCGGAACAACTCCACCGGCAAGCGTATCAGGTCATCGAAATCAACCGCCTGGTAAGCGGACAGGGTCGCGACATAGTTGCGGTAGATGCGCGCGGCTTGTGCCTCGTCTTCATCCTTGGCCTGGTTCAGCGCGGTGTCCGGATCGATCAGGCCGTTCTTCCACAAGGACATAGACGTCTGTATGCGTCGGATCAATTGTTTGTCGGTCGTGACCGCCAAATCCTGTACCAGCGAGAAACAGTCATCGCTATCCATGATGGAAAAGCGATCTTTCAGGCCCAGCTCTTTCGCTTCCTGGCGCAAGATTTTGACGCCCAGCGAATGGAAGGTGCTAACGGTCAACTGTTTGGCCTGCTTCGGCTCTTTCAGCAGTTTGGCGATACGTTCCTGCATTTCCAGCGCGGCCTTGTTAGTAAAGGTCAGCGCGGCAATATTCCTGGCTTCGTAGCCATGTTCTTCAATCAGGCTGGCGATCTTGGTTGTGATCACACGGGTCTTGCCCGAACCCGCTCCGGCCAGCACCAGACATGGGCCGTCCATGTACTTGATGGCGTCGCGCTGGGGCGCGTTAAGACCGTGTGTGGCTGGATTCGGGGAGTTGGACATCAGGTAAACCGGGAAAGAAAGCCAGTCATTGTATCAGCCTGCGGACTCTCATCGTCGGCATTCACCGCGTTTCCGTCTGACATGCAAAATGGGCAACTTAACCAATGTTCACGCGCCCTGCCGGATAGGTAACACCGGCGCCGCGCGAATTAGCCAGCGTAAAAGCCAAGGTTAGCGGCCCCACACGTCCCACCAGCATCAGGATCATCACGACCCACTGCCCGCTAAACGATAAAGTCGATGTCACGCCACGCGACAAACCGGTGGTGGAAGCCGCCGACACGACTTCGAAAGCCAGGTCGAGGAAGCTGGCCTGCTCGGTCAGGGTTAACAGAAAGGTGCCGGTCACTACAAAGAACAGCGCGATGATGGTAATGGCCAGGGCGCGCAGGGTCAGGCTGGCATCGATGCTGCGGCCGAACAGTACCGGATTGTGTTGCTGGCGCAGGAAAGCGCGTGTCGCGATCAGCAGGATGATAAATGTCGTGAGTTTGATACCGCCGCCGGTAGAACCGCTGCCCGCACCAATGAACATCAGCGTCATCACGAAGAAGGCACTGCCCTGCGTCAGCATGGACGTATCCATGGTCGTGAAACCAGCCGAACGCGGCGCTACTGCCTGAAACCAGCTGGCCCACAACTTGGTACCCAGTCCATGCAGGCTGCCCAGGGTATCCGGATTGCCGTATTCCAGCGCAAACAGGACCAGCATCGCCAGCAAGTTAATGAATAGCGTACCCACCAGCATAAGCTTGGTATGCAGCGCCAGTTCACGGAAGCGCCGCTTGGCGCGCAAGTCGGCAATCACTGCAAAGCCTATGCCACCCGAAATGAACAGGAAAGTGATAACGATATTTATCAGCGGATTGCCGACATAATTCGCCAGGCTACTTGCTTCCAGGCCAAAGCCAGCATTATTGAAAGCGGATACCGCATGGAAGAAACTGAAGAACAAGCCCTGCGACCAACCCAGCTGAGGAACCCACTGTACCGCCAGCAACAAAGTACCGAACAATTCCATCACGATGATGAAGCCAAACAGCACGCGCAACAGCGCCTGCATATCCAGCCGCCCGCTTTGATTCAGCGAATCCTGCAAGGCGGCGCGATCACGCAGGGTCAAACGACCACTGGTCAAATGGATGATGAGTACGCCAAAGGTCAGCAAACCTATACCGCCCAGCTGGATCAGGCCCAGCAGCACCCACAAACCGAATTGTGTGAAGTGGCTGCCGACATTAAGCACAGACAAGCCGGTAATCGTCGACGCCGAGACGGCTGTAAACAAAGCCTGCATCCAGGTGGTCGGACTGTTGCTCGCCATCGGCAGCTTCAGCAAAACCGTACCCACCAGCGACAAACCGACGAAGGACAGGATCAGGGCCTGTGGTGGTGTCAGGTGTAGTACCTGTCGCCTTACCTGGCGATAGACCAGCGGCGGACGAAACCCGCGTTTCATAAGTAGGGTGAGAGATTACGCAAATTATCGAGGGTGCCGACCATCACCAATTGATCGCCGACGCGGAAAACATAGTCATTCGATGGCGGCGTCATGATCTCCCGCTGGTGTTTGACCATGAGCATCTGCACGCCGCGGCCGTCCAGACCCAGCGACGCTATGGTTTGTCCAACCAGCTTTTCTGATGCACGCACTTCTACCGTGAACAAGTCATGACCCAGGCTGATGTAGTCCAGTACCTCCGGATACATCATGGCGTGCGCCAGGCGCAGCCCCATTTCATGCTCGGGATGCACGATGTGATCGGCGCCCAGCTTGTGCAGGATGCGGTGATGATTGTGGTTAAGCGCCTTGGCCCAGACTTCCGGCTTGGGCATATTTTTGACGGTCAGCGTAACCAGGATATTGGCTTCCAGGTCTTCACCGATGGCGACGACTACCGCATCACTGTCGTGTACGCCGAGGTCGCGCAGCGTATCTTCGTTACGCGCATCGGCCACCACTGCCTGCGTGATGTCATCGGCAATCGCGTTGACATGCTCGGGGTCGAGATCGATGCCGAGCACATCGTTGCCTAGGCGCGCCAGTTCGCGGGCTACAGTAGAGCCGAAGGCTCCCAATCCGATAACGGTGAATGTGCGTTTCATGATGGAAATTCAGCAAGAGATAATGGGCATTAGACCATAAGTACATAGCCGCAGGCGCACTGTAAATCTTACAAGCGTACTTATCTCCGCCTATCTTCTGCTGCGCCCTCGCCACATCAAGGTTTGGCGATCGCGCGACACACAGTACAATACAAACACAGCACCATGTCTTACACACCATACGAAACCATTAGTTATGCAATTCCAGCACCTGGTAGAAATCAACGATCCACTTAACCCACTGATCGATACGCTAACGCGCGATCAACTGTGGCGCGGCCTGGTCATGCGTGCAGAATCGCCCAAGCTCTTCATCCCATGGCTGGATGAATGCAAGCTCTTGTCGCGCAGCGAAGAGGTGATCGCGCGCACGCTGCGCTACGGTGAGTTGCTGGTGCATGACCGCGTCAACCTGACGCCGCTGCAACAGGTGCACTATGACGTACCGGCACAGAAAGACATTCCGGCATCCAGCCTGCTGATTACGATAGAAGAACCAAGCCCGGGTGCCTTGTTTGTACGCTTTGCGTACGACACCGGTACCAGCGAAGACGATATGGATGCCTTCTACAATGAATTCCGTCGTTCCGCGTATCAGGAAGCCGACATCGATACGATACGCATCATCCGCCAGCTGGCAGAGGAAGGCCGGCTCAATTTGCCGGTCTGAACACCGGCAACTTTAGCGACCGGTAATAAAAAACGCCGGGCATGCCCGGCGTTTTTTGTTTTCATGCGTAACAATCAATCAGGTACTTTGATCGAGTTTTTAACTGATTTGACGCCAGCAGCTTTCTTCGCTGTTTCACCTGCCAGATATTGCTGCCATTCGTTCTTCACTGTGCCGGACAGGGTAACTGCGCCGTCTGCCGTGGCAGCCACTGCAATTTTGGTGCCTTTCAGCTCAGCTTCTTTAGCCAGCGATGCTTCCACTGCTTTTTGCAATGCCGGGCTAGGAGCGGCTGCAGGTGCCGCAGCGGCTGGTGCTGCAGCTGCAGGAGCGGGTGCCGCCGCCGGTTGTGCATCTGTTTTTGTTTCTGTTGCAGTAGACGCGCAACCAGCCAGGAATGCCGAAACAAATGCCAATGCGACAGCGCGTTGTACGTATTTCATAGTGTCTCCTCTATGTTTTCTTTGATTTGGTTTTTGGTGTTGCTCTATGTTGAAAGCTAAGCTGCTCTCGCGGTGAGTATAGGCACAGCCCTTGCGAAAAAGGTAAGCCGCTGCACATTTTTTTTGAGCAGAATTGACCTTGGACAGCCCGCCGCCATGCTTTATGTCGTTTGCCTGCAACAGCACGCTGACATTGGAGATCATCCGCATGCCGCAGCACCAACCCAGCCCATATTGCGACGCAGCATACTTGCGCTATTCAGCCATAAAGCCGGTGCTTTGCAGCCCTGTCAGTATCATGTCTATTGCGATGGTACCTATCAGCAGCGCTGACATACGTCCGACCAGATCAATATAACGATCCGTCATCGCTGCGTGCCGCTCCTTCAGCTTGTCATGCGCCACCTTCATCGCCACCAAAATGCTGACAGTCAGAATCAGGGTGCCGACGATGACGACTGCAGCGCCAGCCAGCGGCAAGCGCGTGCCGATCACAACCGCGGCACTAACGGTACCCGGACCTATCATGATAGGCATGGCAATACTGCCCGCCATCGCAGTCGGATTGTCGCGCAGGCTTTCAATCGCTGCCGCACCCGAAAACACATAACGCAAACCGATCAGCAAAAAGACGATACCGCCGAAGATCTGAAAGGAAGCGAAGCGCACTTGCAAGTAATCGCGGAAGAACGCTTCGCCGCCCCAGGCAAACAGCACAAAAACGCAGGCGCTGATCATGCTGCCGCGCACCAGCACCCGCGCAAAAGTCGGCGTCGGCAAACCCCTGATCAAGTCGAGCAAGTAAATGCTCATCAGGAAGGGGTTGAACAAGGCAAAGAACAGCGCAAAAGAACGCAGGTAAGCTTCTTCCATAGGTCCTTTCGTGATGCCAGCTATGCCACTTAGGCGATCTGCAGGGCTTCTGGTTTGAGTTCAGCGATACCTTCACGCGCCGCCACAAATTCCGGGCGCGGCGTCAGCCCACCTTTCGGCTCGTCGAGCTGATTGGCGATGCTGTTATAGACGAAGAAGACATTGCTGCGCGGATAGGGTGTGATGTTGCCATTCGAGCCGTGCATGGTATTGCAGTCGAAGAAGACCACCGAACCTGCCTTGCCCGCGCACGAAGTAATCCCGCCCATATCGGCCAGATAGCGCAACAGGATAGGATCGGGCACGCCGACTTCCTGCTTCTTCAGGGACTTCTTGTAGTTCTCATCCGGTGTCTCGCCCATGCAGGATACATAGTGATGGTGCGAACCCGGGATCAGCATCAAGGGGCCATTGCATTCGCTGTTATCTGTCAACAGGATGGAACAGCTCAACGCACGCATGGCAGGCATGCCGTCTTCGCTATGCCAGGTTTCAAAATCCGAATGCCAGTAAAACTCTTTACCGGTAAAACCCGGCTTGTAGTTGATGCGCGACTGATGGATATAGACTTCGCTGCCCAGAATTTCTCGCGCCACATTCAATACTCGAGGATCACGTACCAGGTTGGCGAAGATGTCATTCAGGCGATGTACGTTGAAGATGGAACGCACTTCACCACTGCCCGGTTCTGCGATGACTTCCTTGCGTCCGGCATTGGTGAATTCTTCGCGCATGCCCTGCATCGCATCGAACAGAAAATCCACTTCGTCGGAATTGAATAATTCCGGCATCAGCAGGAAACCATTCTTTTCATACGATGCGCGCTGCGCTGCATCGAGTGCTGTCTTGCGTTTGTTTTCAACTTCGTACACCACCGGATCCTGACGCGCCAGGATGCCGGCATTGTTTTGCGTACGTGTGGGGTAAGCATCTTGCGATAGCATGATCATCTTCTCCTCAACTTTCTGCTGTGACTTTTTCAGTTTTGGCGGCGGCGATATTGCTGACCGGCTCTTCTGGGACTAATTGATAGACGCCGTTTTCATCATGCGTCTCGGTTCCGGCCAGCGGCGGATTGAAAGTACAGATCAGGTGCAAATCCGTTTCCGCACGCAACCAGTGTTCGTCGTTTTTATTCAGCGCATACAAGGTCCCCGGCTCGATGCGGAAGGTTTCGCCGGAAGGAACCAGCTCGACCGAGCCAACGCCTTCCACGCAGTACACACCTTCCAGGTGATGCTGGTACCAGATATGCGTTTGTGTACCGGCATAGATGACGGTGTGATGCATAGAGAAACCCATGCCGTCTTCGCGCAAGAGCAGTCGGCGGCTGGCCCAGGTTTTGGCTTTCACGTCACGGCTGGTATCGAGTATGTCTTTCAGTCTGCGTACGATCATGCGGTCACCTCTTTATTCGATTCGACATTGTCTTTGACTTTTTCATCGACGGCTTCGGCCACCGCATGCTCAAGGATGTCGAGACCAGCCAGCAGGGTTTCCTGCTCGATCGTGAGCGGCATCAGCAATTTGACGACTTCATCTTCACCACCTGAAGTTTCGATAATCAAACCGTTCTGGAAGGCGATGCTGGTAATGCGATCGGCCAGCGCCGGATCGGTACAGGCAATCCCTTGCATCATGCCGCGTCCGCGACGTGT
>JBEBUE010000157.1:0-6744 GCA_040393485.1 Herminiimonas sp. | reverse complement strand
ATGTGTTTGACCCGCAAGGCCGCATCCGTTTGTTCATCCGTCATGGGCAGGGCATAGATCCTATCGTGCAGGATTTGAAGACTTTGCTGGCAGACAAGACGTAAATTCCAGACATAAAAAAAGGCGCTCCGAGGAGCGCCTTTTTTGTTTGTTGCTACTGACTGCTTATTGCTATTGTTTAAGCGTAAGCGGCCAGCGAGCCTTTCATTTTCTTCAGTGCGACTGCTTCGATCTGACGGATACGTTCAGCCGATACACCGAACTCATCAGCCAGCTCGTGCAGGGTTGCACCTGAGCCATCATCGTTCGCCAGCCAGCGTGCTTCGACGATGCGACGCGAACGCGGATCCAGTTTGCCCAATGCATTCGACAAACCTTCGGTTTGCAGACGATCAAATTGCTGCGATTCCAGCACCTTGGTTGGCTCTTGCATATCGGACGACAAATAAGCGATAGGAGCAAACTTGTCATCTTCATCGTCAGTAGGCGCTTCCAGCGCGATGTCGCGACCTGACAGACGGGTTTCCATCTCGATCACTTCTTCCCGTTTGACGTTCAGCGTTTTCGCCAGTTCGTCGACCTGATCCGGCGTCATCGAATCCAGACCTGTTTTATGGCTGCGCAGATTAAAGAACAATTTACGTTGAGCCTTGGTGGTCGCGACTTTGACCAGGCGCCAGTTTTTCAGGATGTATTCATGCATTTCTGCTTTGATCCAATGCATGGAATACGAAACTAGACGTACGCCCTGATCCGGGTCGAAACGTTTCACGGCTTTCATCAAGCCGATATTACCTTCCTGGATCAGGTCTGCGTGCGGCAGACCGTAGCCCAGATAGCCGCGGGCGATCGAGACGACCAGACGCAGATGCGAGAGCACCAGTTTTTGTGCTGCACCGAGATCGTTCTCGTCGCGCAGGCGGCGCGCCAAAGATATTTCTTCTTCGTGCGTCAGCATAGGGAGGCGATTGACCGCCGAGATGTAAGCGTCAATATTGCCCAGCGCACCAGAAAATCCCAATGCCAGCATATTGCTGTTAGGAACTAATGCGGTTGATGCAGATACTGCTTTCATGCGTTCTCCTTGCTAAGTTTCAGTCAGAAACCAATTGGTCTCTGTGAACTAAACTGCTTTTGAGTAGCTATATTAGCACTCTATAGAAATGAGTGCTAATGAGCGTTTTTTACTAAGCTGATAGCTTAAACACTATTGCATTTTTAATCATTATTGCTCTTTTCTTACAGGGATTAGAGAGGATTCTCACCCAGAAGTTGCGTCTGCACGGCCGTTTTTAACGAAGATTTTCATTTCTTTTGAGAAATAAAAAAGGACCTTTTCAGGTCCTTTTTTACTTGCTGCCAGACAGCGCTAAAAGCGCAAGTCAGTGTGCACTCACATGGCTGTTAATGTAGTCGTGCCAAATGTCTCTGTACGGAAAGCAGTGCACCTAGCAAGCCGAGGAAGGCACTGGCTGCCAGCAGGATCAGGGTAGGGGCCAGATCCAGTGGAGCGAGGCGGAATTCCGACGCGTAGAGGCGGGCGAAATCGGCGATGGCGGTGTTGAGCGGATTCAAGGCCAGCGCGACCGCAATTAATGCCACGCCGCCGGCGATCAGGCCGAGCAAGGCGCCGGTGTAGTAGAACGGACGGCAGATGAAGGAGTCAGTGGCACCGACCAGACGCGAGACTTCGATTTCTTCGCGTTGCGTCATAACTTGCAGGCGGATGGTATTGAAGACCACGGCCACCACCACCACGCCCAACGTAGTCGCGAGGAAGATCAGGATCAGGCGCATGACTTGCAGCAGCGCGGCCAGGCGCTCAACCCAGGCCGAATCCATTTGTACGTACTCGACGCCATTGAGTGCCTGCAGCTTGTCGACGATGGCCATGATTTTCTTGGCATCGCCATCGTTCTGGAAGCCGCTCATCTTGACGACATAGGCATCCGGCAGTGGATTGGCGCCCAGCGTCGAGATGGCATCGTCCAGCCCGGTTTTGTTTTTCAGCGTGCTAAGTGCTTTTTCACGAGGGATGAATTCCAGTTTGACCGGATGCTTGGCTTCCTGCGCGATACGGCGGATTTCCGGGGCGATGGCAGTGGCACGCTCACGCGAGGTATCCATCGCCATGAATACGCTGATTTCCGGTTCTACCGCTAGTTGTTCGGATACAGGACGCACGTTTTCCAGCAAGGTCATGCCGGCAAACGGCAACGCCAGTGCGATAGAAACCACCAGGACATTCAGCAGGAAGTTGCCCGGGGTTTTGAATAAGTGACGGAATGCGTCGCCGAGCGCGAAGCCATGATGTCTGAGCCAGCTATTCATGCAGGCTCCTGTACTGCTGTGCGACGCCAGCTTTCAATAATTCGGCCATGATCGAGATAAATCACGCGGGTTGCGGTGTCGAGGAATTGTTCATCGTGGGTGGAGATCAGACAGGTGACACCGACTGAGTGGAAGGCTTTCAGCGCATCCAGTACCTTGTTCGCGGCGGCGCGATCCAGGTTGGCGGTCGGTTCATCGGCCAGAATGATTTGCGGGCGGTTGACGATGGCGCGGGCGATGGCCACGCGTTGCTGTTCACCACCGGACAAGGTAAGTGGACCCGAACTGGCCATGTCCAGCAAACCGACTTTATCCAGCGCGGCACGGGCGCGGCGTTCGGCATCTGGTCGGGAAGCGCCGCAGACGATCAGCGGCAGCATGACATTGGCCAGTACGCTGCGATCCGCCAGCAGGCGTTGCTGCTGGAAAATCAAACCGAGGTTGCGGCGCAAATAAGGCAGGCCGGAGGTCTTGATGCGGCTGATGTCGTGACCGCTGACGATGACCGAACCTTCGGTCGGGCTTTCCATCGCCGCGATCAATTTCAATAGAGTGGATTTACCTGCGCCGGACGGACCAGCGAGGAAGACCAGCTCACCTTTGCCTACCGACAAACTGATGTCGGATAGCGCAGTGACGTTTTGCGTATATTTCTTCGATACCTGGTGGAATTCAATCATCGATATGTTTAGCCCAAGAGAGCTTCTACAAATTCCTGTGCATTAAAAGGCTGTAAATCTTCGATCTGTTCACCGACGCCGATGAAGTAAACCGGGATCGGGCGGGCACGGGCAATTGCAGCAAGTACGCCGCCTTTTGCCGTGCCGTCGAGTTTGGTGACGACCAGGCCAGTGAGGCCGAGTGCATCGTCGAAGGCTTTGACCTGGGTCAGTGCATTTTGTCCTGTATTGCCATCAATGATGAGCAGGATTTCATGCGGTGCGCTGGACATGCCTTTGGCAATTACGCGTTTGATCTTTTTCAGCTCTTCCATCAGGTGGAGCTGGGTAGGGAGGCGACCTGCGGTATCGACCATGACGACATTGGTGCCGCGTGCCTGTGCCGAATGTACGGCGTCGAAAGCGACAGCAGCCGGATCGCCGGATTCCTGTGCAATGACGGTAACGTTATTGCGTTGGCCCCAGACTGATAACTGTTCGCGGGCAGCAGCACGGAAAGTGTCGCCAGCGGCCAGCAGCACAGATTGATTGTGCGCCTGCATATGCTTGGCCAGCTTGCCTATGGTGGTGGTTTTGCCCGCACCGTTGACGCCAGTGATCATCATGACCATAGGCTGGTGTTGACCTAATACTAATGGCTTTTGCAGTGGCGTCAGCATTTCCAGCAACAGGCTGCGCAGCGCGGTTTTTACCTGCTCGGCTTCGGTCAGCTTTTCCGTCTTGACCTTGCGTTTGAGGGCGTCCAGCAGGAATTGCGTGGCATCCACGCCGGCGTCCGATACCAGCAAGGCGGATTCCAGCTCTTCGTACAAGTCGTCGTCTATCTTGGCGCCGACGAAGAGAGTGGTAAGGTTGGATGAGGTTTTGGACAAGCCGACTTTAAGACGGGCCATCCACGATTGTTTTTGCTCCGCCGGGGTAACGGCGGCAACGATTTCAGCCGGTACTTCCGCGGCCGGAGTTTCGGGTTGTGGGGCCGGGACGGGAGCCACAACTTCTGCGCTCACTGGCGCGACCGGCGCTTCGGGGGCGGGTGCGGGTTCTTGCGGTTTTTTCTTAAAGAAACTAAACATCTCGAGTGGAGTCAGAACAGCGGTCAGAGGCGCTTGCCGGTATGTTGCAGGTAAGCGGATACAATCGACGTATTCTATCAGAGCGAAGGTCATGAAATTGAGTATCAGAACATTGCTGTTGGCGGCTTCCGTCGTTTTGACCCCCTTGTGGGCAAATGCCGCCCAAACTGAAGAGTTCACGCTGAAAAATGGCATGAAGATCATCGTCAATGAGGATCACAGGGCGCCGACTGTCGCCCATATGGTCTGGTACCGCGTCGGTTCGGTGGATGAGCGCAACGGCGTGACCGGCGTCGCCCATGCGCTGGAACACATGATGTTCAAAGGCACGAAAAAGCTGAAGCCGGGTGAGTTCAGCAAGCGCGTCGCCCAGCTGGGTGGCCGCGAAAATGCCTTTACCAGCAAGGATTACACCGCTTATTTCCAGCAAATCGAGAAATCCAAGCTGGAAGCCGTGATGGCGCTGGAGGCGGATCGCATGGCGAACTTGGTGGTGGATAAGAATGAATTCGCCAAGGAAATCCGCGTCGTGATGGAAGAGCGCCGCCTGCGTACCGACGACCAGCCGACCTCAAAATTATATGAAGCGCTGTCGGCTACGACCTTTGCCGTGCACCCCTACCGCAATCCCATCATAGGCTGGATGGATGATCTGCAGAACATGACAGCGCAGGACGTCAAAGCCTGGCACGACACTTGGTATGCGCCTAACAATGCAACGATGGTGGTCTCCGGCGACGTTGAGCCGAAGAAGGTATTTGCTTTGGCAGAAAAGTATTTCGGTTCCTATCCGGCTAAAACATTGACCCGCACCCGTCCCCAAAATGAGCCACCGCAAGAAGGCATCAAGCGTGTGACCGTCAAGGCGCCAGCGGAAAATCCTTATGTCGTTCTTGCATTCAAGGTGCCTGCCTTGCGCGATATCGCGAAGGACGATGATGCCTATGCGCTGGATGTACTGTCTGCGGTGCTGGATGGTTACGACAATGCGCGCCTGAGTGCGAAGCTGATACGCACTGATCGTGTTGCCAATGACGTCGGTGCCTCGTACTCGGGTATCGCGCGTGGCCCGGTGCTGTTCATACTGGATGGCACTCCTGCGCAGGGTACCACTACCGAGCAATTGGAAAAACTCTTGCGTGCCGAAGTCGAACGCATCGCCAAGGAAGGTGTATCGGAAGCTGAGCTCAAGCGCGTGAAAACCCAATTGATCGCGAGCCAGATTTACAAGCGTGATTCGGTGTTTGGCCAGGCGATGGAAATTGGTGTGATGGAAATGTCCGGCTTCTCTTATAAAGATACCGATCGCGTGATTGAGAAATTGCGTGCAGTGACACCGCAACAGGTGCAGGCAGTAGCACAAAAATATTTTGGTGATGATGCACTGACGGTGGGCACACTGGTGCCGCTTCCTGTGACTGAGAAAAAGCCAGCCGCTGCGCCTGCTGGTTTGCGTCATTAAGTATTCAAGCTGTCTATTTATAGAAATCCGGAGTCTTGATGTTAAAAATTATTAGCAGCGTAGTGCTGTGTGTAGCGTGCAATGCTTCATATGCCGCCTTGCAAATCCAGTCGTGGACCTTGAGCAATGGTGCGCGTGTCCTCTTTGTGGAAAACCACACGATACCGATGCTGGATGTCAGTGTCGATTTTGATGCCGGCTCGCGTCGTGATCCTGCCGGTAAATCTGGTGCTGCTGCGTTGACGGGCGCGATGTTGGCGCGGGGGATACATGCTTCCCCGAATGGGGCTGAACCGGCGCTGAGCGAAGCGCAGATTTCTGATGCATTCGCCGACACTGCTGCGCAACGTGGTGGTCGCCTCGATGATGACAGGGCTGGAGCTACCTTGCGTACCCTGGTAACGGAGCGTGAGACCGCAGTGTCCTTGCTGGCGCGCGTACTCGCATATCCGAGCTTCCCTGAAGAAATCCTGAAACGCGATAAGGCACGTACCATCGCCGCCATCAAGGAAAGCCTGACCAAGCCGGAAGCCATTGCTGGCAAGGCATTCAGTAAGCGCCTGTATGGCAGCCATCCATACGGGCAGCAGCCTGATGTGGCATCGATAGAAGCCATTACGCGGGATGATTTACTGGCCTTCCATAGCCAATACTATGTCGCGAATCGTGCCGTCGTCGCCTTGATCGGTGATGTAACGCGTGCCGAAGCAGATCAGATCGCGCAACAACTGACGCAGCGTTTGCCACAAGGTGCGCCGCTGCCAGCGTTGCCGCCGGTAGTGATGGCCGCGGGTGAGGAAGAGCGGATTGCGCATCAGGCGACCCAGGCGCATATCCTGATCGGTATGCCGGGCATGGCGCGGCATGACCCAGACCATTTTGCGTTGACGGTTGGTAACTACGTATTGGGTGGTGGCGGTTTCGTCTCGCGCCTGATGCAGCAAGTGCGCGAACAGCGCGGCTTGTCATATGGCGTCAGCAGCTACTTCATTCCTATGGCGCAGCCTGGTCCGTTCCAGATTTCACTGCAGACCAAGAAAGAGCAGGCTGATGAAGCCTTACAAGTGGTGCGTTCCACGGTTGCCGACTACCTGCGCGACGGCCCGACGCCTGCCGAGTTGAAGGCAGCCAAAGACAATCTGGTTGGTGGCTTTGCGCTGCGTATCGATAGCAACAAGAAAATATTGGAAAACATTGC
>JBEBUE010000156.1:0-6750 GCA_040393485.1 Herminiimonas sp. | reverse complement strand
TAATTTAGTCAACTGACCATAAGCAGAGTTCAGTGCGCCGCTCAATGCGTTGATCGTGGCTTGTACCTGCTGCATCTGTTGCTGCCTTTGCTCCGGGCTGAGTCTTTGATTCGCCATGATGGCGTTCAGCTTTTGCTGTTGTTCGCGCATTTGTTCCCGCAGTTCACGTATGCGCTTGAGCAAGTCCTTGATGGTGTCCGGCAGGCTGCTGTTGTCTATGTCCTGATTCTTGACTGGCTGGTTCGATGCCTGTCGTTTTGCTGAAAGTATCTGACCCAGGTCAGAGAGTGTGACGCGGGTACTGGATGACTTTTTACCGGACTCTGCATCCGTCTGCGCATTGGCCTCCTCATTGGACTGCGCAGGAACGGCGTCCTGTGCCTGCGTCGCGGTTGGTGCCGGAGTCATCGTGGTGTTAACGGATGTGATGTTCATCTGCAAACCTGTGGGATAAACAGTTAATGCTTCATTAACGGCAGGATGGGAATAAAGTTGAGCATGGTCGATCTGCTTGGGCCATCAATGCATGTTCTCCATAGAAAAAGCCCGCATAAGCGGGCTTTTGGAAGGGCGGAAGTGTGAAATTGGCGCGTATTTATCAGGCAACAGCTGTAACAAACATCGCAGAAGACCAGACTTTGCTGTCATCTTGCTGGCGTCCAGTGAAGTAGATCGGATGATGGCCGAAGTCAGTCTTTTTCAATTCCACTTCAAGTTTACCTTGCACGGTTACCGGCAGCGCCTGTTCAGTCAAACGCTCCAGTGCAAGGAAGAGTTCGGTGCCGCCTAGTTCCTGCCTGAGGCCACCTTGCTGCAACAGCGACGCACCGCTGATTTCCCATTGGAAAGTCGGCACATGCTTGAATGGATTCGACTGCAATGGATCACCGACCTTGATGTAGCTGTCTATGGTGCCTTCTATGCGTATTGTGCAGTTTTGCAGGTTGGTGATGTCGATGTCTATGCTGTCGGCATCGCCATAGGTGTCGCTGCGGAACACGATGTCGGTCGTACCTTCACGCCAGCAGTTTTCTTCACCATGTTCGAAGCCATGCGACTGGAAACGATTGATCGTGCCATTGAGTATGGTGATGCGGCCGCGCCACGAAGCCCAGCGATAGCGATCCGGTACACGGGCACCACCCCAACGCAGGCGTATCAGGCGATCCGAGTAGCCGAGCTCTTGGTGCAGATTGCGCTTCCAGATCAGGCCGGTGTGATCATAAGCAGCGATTTCATCCCAGCCTGCGCTGCCGAGAAAGTTGTAGTTAAGTGTCAAAGGTCCGCTGTGGCTGAATTCATCGCCCTGTATATGCTCGCCCGCATTTACCAGCAGCGCCGTGTGTTCACCCGTGGTGGCCCAGGTATGGCGTGCGCGTAATGCGCGTCCTATGCTGCGGCGATCCAGCGATTCGGCGATGACACCCGTCAAACCACCATGTACACCGAATACCTGGGTGCCTGGAGGTCCGCCGCCGGGACGGCCGCGATGTTCGTCACCGCTGGCAGCTACACCGATGCGATAACCGCGTGTGATGACGTCTTGGTAGAGCCAGCCGAAGTGTCCCCAGCTGGAAGCAATTTCAACCAGGCGCTCCAGTTCCGGATGATGCCAGTCCGGGATGTAACGGCGGCCACCGACGTGCGGCATGATCAGGTGTTGTTCAGGATCATCGATGTAGGCAGCCCACAATTCTTCCACTGGCCAGCGTCCGGTTTCGACGGTGCTGCCTTTCATATCTTCATTCCACAGGAAGGTGCGATTGTGTTCGCCGCGCGCGTTGTACGGGAAGTCTGGTGCTGCATCGCCGAGGAAGACGACGTTGTGGTCGCCGCCCGCGGTAGAGCTGCCGCACCATTCCTGTACGGGGTAGCAGACGAAGTGGCCGGGTTTGTTGAATTCCTCTACTGTATCCACGCCAAGCTGCCAGTTTTCATCGGTGATCTGGAAGTCGTTCGCGGTGTAGCCAAGCACATCGATGCCGCCTATGTCGCGTGCGTAAGCGGCGTTGTAGGCCGGGCTATTGGTGCCGACGGTGTCGCTCGCGTGTACGTGCAGGTCAGCGTAGAAGGAGCGCGGCGCAGGGTAGCTGTCATCTATGCTCAGGTGCGCGGTGGCCGGACGTATGGATGCATGTTGCGGTAATTCAGCGACGAGCCGCAGTTCACTGCTAGCAATTGGCAAATTCGTCGGCAGATCGCTGACGCCTATGCTGGCCCAGCCGCTATCCGGTAATGCATGTGTTTTTTCATAGACTATCGTGTCGCCGACATAGGCGCGCAGCAAGAGATCACCCCCATTTGCGTGGCAGGCGTTGCCCCAGCGGTCCTGCAGCGAAAAGCGGAAAGGTGCAGGCTGATTGCTGCGTACGAAACGCGGGCCGGCGATCAGCAGGCGTGCTGCCGCGCCGGGTGCCATGTCGATCACGATGTCGCCGGGAACGGCGGCAAAGCGTGACGTGCCGAGCGGATCTACGTAGCAACGGAACCGGAATCTATCTTCGGTAAAGGTTTGCACCCGTGTGCCCGGGCCACCGCCGCGTCGGTCGCCGATGCGCAGGATGATGTGGTCACCAGCATTCAGATAGCCGTCGACGACATCGACGATGATGGCTTTCTGGAATGGCCGTTCATGTCCCTTTTGATCGAAGCGTACCGATAGTGACTGCACGGTGGCAGGACTTTGGCCGGGCACCAGTTTGCCGGACTGGTATTCGGCGCTGATGTAGTTGGCAGCAGTCGGATCACTGGTCTGGAACAAGGCCCAGTCCGAATAAAACTTGAAGGTAGCCTTGAACCAGCCGCCGTCGGCCAGACCAGCTGCGCCGACTTCGTAGTCAAGCACGATTTCGTTCCAGCTACCGGTTTCCAGGCGATTTACGTTGCTGGTGACGCGCCCGACGAAAGGCAGTTTTTTGTTTTGTTCGTACAAGCCTTCCGGCGCATAGTGCGGTCCCAGCTTGCTGCGCAATGCCTGATATTGCTGCGCGAAATCTGTTGCGTTGTTCTTGCTCATGATGTGTCCTGAATGAGGTTGGATGTTGATGGATATGCTTGTGTTTGCTTAGTGGCTGCGCCAGCGTTGATAGCGGCGTTCTATACGACGGAATACCAGGCTTTCAGCCAGCCATGCGATGAGGCCGATCAGCACGATGCCGAGCAAGACCTGGCTGGCATTACCGATTTGCCCGCCGGTCGAAACCATCCAGCCTATGCCGTGTGATGCACCTATCATTTCCGCCGCTACCAGTGCCCGCCATGCCTGACTGAAGCCGACGCGCAGCGCAGTGGTGAAGGCGGGCAGGGTGGCAGGGAAGTAGACATGTAGCAGCAACTGCCAACGATTTGCGCCGAGGATGCGTGCCGCGCGTACTTCACCACCGCGTATCGCCTGCACACCATCCTGGATCGCCAGCGTCATCGGGCATACGGCGGCGATGAAGATGACGACGATGATGGACAAATAGCCAATGCCGAAGATGATCATGGTGAGCGGTGCCCACGCGATAGGCGGAATCGCCATGAACAAACCATTGAGCGGCGTGATGAAATCGCGCACATTGCTTGAGATGCCGGCCGCCGTGCCGAGGATGACAGCGACCACAATGGCGGCACCGAAGCCGCCCAGTTCTTCCAGCAGACTTGCGCCCAGGTGCACCCATAGCTTGCCGCTTTCGAGCCAGCGCCAACCTTCCTGCGCGACTTCCCACGGTTGCGGCAGGATGTACGAAGGAAAGCGGCTGGCGGCGAGGCTCCACGCCAGGATGAGTGCAGGCAAAGCAGCCCAGCCCCATGACGGTTTTAAACCCAAAATACGCATGCCTGACCTTATCGTTTCCTATTGTTTTTTATCGTTTGGCAGGCGCTTTTTCGGCGCGCTGTTGCCAGGTGGTGTCGATGATCTCGGTTGCGCGCAGGTCCTTATTCAGGAAGCCGAGTGCACGTGAGTAGTTCATCAGTTGCTGGATGAATTGCACATCGTTAGGCTGGATACGGTCCGACCAGCCTATGCGTTTGCGTGCTTCCTTAACGACTTCCACCGGTTTGATTTCGCGGCCGTCTGCCGTTTTGACGGTCGGGATTTCAAATGCTTCTGCAATGATCTGGTTGGCTTCATCCGGATGCTGGTTGAGGAAATCAATCGCGCGACGATGCGCACGCAAGACCTTGACGATATCGTCAGGACGCTGCGCCAGCGTGCGCGGCATTGCCATTACGATGTACCACGGGTATTGCGGGATAGCCTTGTTGATGTCCAGTACCAGGCGGGTGTTACCACGCAGCAGTGCCGTTGCGATAAACGGTTCCCAGGTGAATGCGGCATCGACCAGGTTGCGATCCAGCGCCGCTGGCATATTCCCGGCAGGCATATTGACGATGGTGGCGTCACGATCGGGCTCCAGGCCTGCAGCTTCTTTCAATACATAGCCACGCAGCAGCACATCCATGCCGCTGCCTTTGGCCACTCCGGCGATTTTCTTGCCTTTGAGGTCGGTGATTGTATGGATGGAACTGTTGGATTGTGTGATGACGGCAGCCTGGCCATAGTTAACCTTGGCCAGGATGCGGCTATTGAGGCCGCGTGCATACCATTGGAATACCGGCGGCGCACCGATATAAGCCATGTCGAGGTCACCTGCGGACAAAGCCTGTTGCAGGATAGGGCCATCGCCGAAGGATTTGATTTCAACGTTGACGCCTTCTTGCTTGAAGTAGCCTTTACGATCAGCAATCACGGCTGGTGCGTTGGCCATCGCGTACACCCAGCCTATGCGTATCGGTTTTTCCTGTGCTTGCGCGGTAGTGGCCCAGGCGAGTGCGAGTGAGAGGGTGATGAGTAGCTTTACAGGTTTCATGGCGTACTTTCGAAAAGGAGGGGGAAGGAATGTGCGTTTTCAGTTGCAACGTCATTCGAAAAATGGACCGTCGATGAACTGGAAATCGTGTCCATCAGGCAGCTGCTGTATTCGTGGAACCGGGGCAGGCGGCGTGTTTCCCGGTGCAGCCGTGGTCGTGGCAGCTCGATGGCAAGTGAAGTGCGTACACCTTGTGGTGCTTTGCCGAGTACGATGACGCGATCTGCGAGGAAGACTGCTTCGTCGATGTCATGCGTGATGAAGACCACGGTTTGGCCTAGTGACGACCACAGGCGTAGCAATTCCTCATTCATGTTCTGGCGCGAGATGGCGTCCAGTGCGGCGAATGGTTCATCCATCAACAGCAGTGTTGGCTCCATCGCCAGCGTGCGCGCCAGTGAGATGCGTTGCTGCATGCCGCCAGATAGCTGGTGCGGCAGGCGCTGTGCCGCATCTGCCAGACCGACCAGCGCCAATGCCGCGCGCGCTTTCTCTTCGCGTTCGGTGCGGCTGACATGCGCGCGCATACGCAGGCCGAAGGACACGTTTTCCATTGCGTTCAGCCATGGAAAGAGTTGCGGCGACTGGAATACATAGCCGAGTTCCTGCATCTCCGGCCGGGTTGGCTGGCCATTGATGCTGATGCTGCCGTTTTGCGCTTGCAGAAATCCGGATAGCAGGTTGAGCAATGTGCTCTTGCCGCAACCAGACGGGCCGAGCAGCGCGACAAATTCGCCAGGCTTTGCTTCTATAGAAAAATCGCGGAATACGGTTTGTCCGTTTTCATAGGCAAAGTCGATATGGTCGACGCGTAGATGAGCCATCTGTTTCTGATACATGACTAGGTATCCATAGAGCGATGTTGAATGATTTACTGCAAAAAATGCATCGCGAGTCTTATATTCATCGCGTTTTTTGTCATAATACGTATTAATACAAGTTGGGCGAACGAAGAGTTTTGCATATCCTTATTCGTTTTCCTTTTTGTCAGATGGCGATCTATCGTGAATAATCGCTGTTCCTTGGTTAATTGAAATGAATGCAGAGTCAGCGCCATGTATGCCAGTGATACTTTGATACGTAAAAACGTGACCTCGATGTACGAGCAAATCGCCGCGCAATTGCGTGAAGAGGTGCTGGGCGGCGCGTTCGAGCCATCCGGCAAGCTGCCATCGGAAGCCGCGCTGGTAGAGCGCTTCGGCGTCAGTCGCGTCACTGTGCGCCTGGCGCTGGGGCGGCTGGAAGAAGAGAATGTCGTCGAGCGTAAACAAGGGAAAGGCACGTACGCGGCTGGTAAGCAGGTGCGCCACGCGCTGGATGCCTTGCGCAGTTTTCACGATTCGCTGTTGATGCAGGGCTTGAAGCCAAGGATGCAATTGCTGGCACTGGATCTGGTTCCCGTGCCTGAGCAATTAACTGCGCGCTTTGGCAAGAAGGTGAAGGAATGTACTTTCCTGCAGCGATTACACCTGGTCGAAGATGAGCCGATCGCAGTCGGCGCCAGCTATTTACCAGCGCCGGTTGCTGCGATGGATTGGAATGAGGCAGAACGCCAGCCTAATTACGCGATCCTGAAAAGCCTGGATGGACGCGGCGTGGCGCGCGCTGATGTGGCAATAGGCGCACAACTGGCGGATCGCGAACTGGGCAAACTTTTGAAGGTGAAGACAGGTAGCGCGGTACTGGTGATGACGCGTACTTCCACTTCGGTCAGCGGTGCATGCTGCGACCATTCAGTTTTCTATATCCGTCCTGAACGTTACGAGTTCGTCGCGAGCTGTAGCTTCGCTGCTACCGGCAGTTGAAGTCAGGCGTCTATTGATGCGCTAAAAGCGATGTGAATATTAAAAAGCCCGCAGATGCGGGCTTTTGTTTTTAATCGTCTATCGTGTCA
>JBEBUE010000155.1:0-6756 GCA_040393485.1 Herminiimonas sp. | reverse complement strand
GAAATCACGGGCTTTTTTGAATCAGCAATACGCTACTCAAACGATATAGCTTATTCCCACTCAATCGTCGCTGGCGGCTTGCCCGAAATGTCATAAACCACACGGTTGATGCCGCGCACTTCATTGATGATGCGATTCGAGACATTACCCAGCAACTCATGTGGTAAGTGCGCCCAGTGCGCAGTCATGAAGTCTTGTGTCTGCACTGCACGCAACGCAACCACGTATTCATAAGTACGCCCATCGCCCATCACGCCGACTGATTTAACCGGCAGGAATACAGCAAATGCCTGGCTGGTGGCATCGTACCAGTTACGATGCGGGATGCCGTTGTCGGTCGCTTCAGACGCACCTGGTGTGGCAACGAACGGCGTCTTGCGCAGTTCTTCAATGAAGATGGCATCAGCACGACGCAGCAGGTCTGCAAATTCTTTTTTCACTTCACCAAGGATACGCACACCGAGGCCTGGGCCCGGGAATGGATGGCGGTACACCATATCGTGCGGCAAGCCGAGTGCGACACCCAGTTGGCGCACTTCGTCCTTGAACAATTCACGCAATGGTTCCAGCAACTGCAGGTTCAGGGTTTCTGGCAAACCACCGACGTTGTGGTGGCTCTTGATCGTATGGCCCTTCTTACCCTTGCCTGCGCTTTCAATCACGTCCGGGTAAATCGTACCTTGCGCCAGCCATTTTGCGTTCTTGCGCTTGCCTGCTTCCACCTGGAATACTTCGACGAATTCACGGCCAATAATTTTACGCTTGGCTTCCGGATCACTGACGCCAGCTAGATGCCCCATGAACTGATCAACCGCATCGATGTGGATGACATTTACGCCGAGGTTCTCGGCAAACATATCCATCACCATCTTGCCTTCGTCCAGGCGCAACAAACCGTGGTCAACAAATACGCACGTCAACTGGTCGCCAATCGCGCGATGGATCAACGCGGCAGCAACACTGCTGTCCACTCCGCCGGACAAGCCGAGGATGACTTCATCCTTACCAACCTGCTGGCGGATTTTTTCAACCGCTTCAGCGATGTAATCAGGCATGTTCCAGTCTGATTTGCATCCGCAAATCTCATGTACAAAGCGTCCGATAATGGCCTTGCCCTGTACTGTGTGCGTCACTTCCGGATGGAACTGGAACGCATACATGCGACGCGCTTCGTCAGCCATACCCGCGATCGGGCAGTTTGGCGTCGAAGCCATCAGTTTGAAACCAGGCGGCATTTCATTGACCTTGTCGCCGTGGCTCATCCAGACTTTCAGCATGCCGTGGCCTTCGGCCGTGGTGAAGTCACTGATGTCTTTCAGCAAGGCGGTATGTCCATGTGCGCGTACTTCGGCGTAACCGAATTCACGTACCTTGCCGTTTTCGACCTTGCCACCGAGTTGTTCGGCCATCGCCTGCATGCCGTAGCAAATACCCATGACCGGTACGCCCAGTTCAAATACGGCTTGCGGTACACGTGGAGATTCATCACCTTCGATGACGGAGTTTGGTCCGCCCGACAGGATCACACCAGCCGCACCATAGTTGCGTACGAACTCATCGCTGACGTCGTATGGATAGACCTCAGAAAAAACACCGGAATCGCGCACGCGGCGTGCGATCAATTGAGTGACCTGGGAACCGAAATCGAGGATGAGTATTTTCGAATGCATGGGATAGTTGGCTACTGCTTCTAGATGGAACAATTAATATTCAAACGGATGGCGACGATGCTTGCGCATGGTGATGCAATTCACGCTCCAATACTGCAATCAGGTCTTGCAGACACTGTCGGTCACCGTCAGTGAACATGCGCGGGCGTTCATGTATCAGTGCCAGGCGGCCGACGATCTGGCCGTCCGACGCACGTAAGGGCTGCAATGCATAAAAGCGTACTTCCAGCTGATCGACCTGTCCCAGTGCGGGCTGGAATGGTGACGATTTTTCCGGCACCACTTGCAAGTCCGAACTCAACGGCAACTCTGCACAAAACCGATGGGCTGCTGAATGAAACGCCGACGTCCCGTTCACATGCAGATGTACGACGCAGGCTGATACGCCAAACAAATGTTTACCCAGCCGCTCGATGCGGGCCACGGCATGGGCAAGATCTTCTTGCCTGCTGCGGCTGGCATCAAAGGCGGGACTGGCAAGCTGCGAGGTGAGCGCCACGAACCAGCCTTATTCAGCGCGGTAGTTCGGTGCTTCCTTGGTGATTTGCACGTCATGGACATGCGACTCACGCATACCGGCCGAGGTGATTTCTACGAACTCAGCACGTTCACGGAATTCATCGATGGTCGAGCAACCACAGTAACCCATCGAAGAACGCACACCGCCAACCAGTTGATACAGGATGGTGACCATGCTGCCCTTGTAGGCAACACGACCTTCAATACCTTCCGGCACGAATTTGTCGACGTTGTTTGCCGGGTCCTGGAAGTAACGGTCAGCCGAACCATCGGCCATCGCGCCCAGGCTACCCATACCGCGATAAGCTTTGTAGCTACGACCCTGGAACAGGATCACTTCGCCCGGTGCTTCATCAGTGCCGGCAAACATGCTACCCATCATGACGCTGGATGCACCGGCGGCCAATGCCTTCGAGATATCGCCGGAGAAACGGATGCCGCCGTCAGCGATACATGGCACGCCTGTGCCTTTGAGTGCGTCCGCAACGTTCGAGATGGCTGTAATTTGTGGCACGCCAACACCTGCGACGATACGCGTGGTGCAAATCGAGCCAGGGCCGATACCGACCTTCACGCCGTCAGCGCCGTGCTCAACCAGTGCCAGTGCAGCTGCTGCGGTAGCAATATTGCCGCCGATAACGTCTACACCCTTGTAGTTATCCTTGATCCAGCGTACGCGATCCAGCACGCCTTTCGAGTGACCATGCGCAGTATCGACAACAATGACGTCGACACCGGCTTTGACCAGCAAGTCGACGCGTTCATCGTTGTCAGCACCGACGCCAACTGCTGCGCCAACGCGCAGTTTGCCCTGGCTGTCTTTCGAAGCCAGCGGGTGTTCGGTTGCTTTCTGGATGTCTTTGGCGGTAATCAGGCCACGCAGTTCAAACGCATCGTTGACGACCAGCACGCGCTCCAGGCGGTGTTTGTTCATCAGGCGTTTGGCTTCAACCAGGTCAGCGCCGTCCGGCACGTAGACCAGTTTTTCTTTCGGCGTCATCTTGCTGCTGACAGGCGCGTCCAGTTCGTTTTCGAAACGCAAATCGCGGTTGGTGATGATACCGACCACAGTTTTGCCTTCCACGACCGGGAAGCCGCTGATGCCATGTTGCTGCGACAAGGCGAGCACATCACGGATCTTGGTATCTGGCGGAATGGTGATCGGGTCGCGCACGACGCCGGATTCAAAACGTTTTACTTTGGCGACTTCACGCGCCTGTTCCTTGGCGGTCAGGTTCTTGTGGATGATACCGATGCCACCTTCTTGTGCCATCGCGATCGCGAGGCGACCTTCAGTCACGGTATCCATCGCTGCCGACAGCAAAGGGATATTCAAGGTGATGTTACGGCTCAGGCGCGTAACAAGGGAAGTATCTTTTGGGAGAATGTCAGAGTAAGCCGGGACCAGCAGCACGTCATCGAATGTGAGTGCTTTTTGTAATAAACGCATAGTATTTTCCTAGTGGCGCAAAAGCGAATTATACAGAAATCCGTTTGCCGCGTCTTGCACTTGCGAAAAAGCTTATCCACAAATTGCCGTATCGATTGACAGCAGGCAGGAAGCATGGCGAAATCGCACAACTATTTATCGCTTTTTCCCTAAGGATTTGTCATGCGTTCAACTGGTTTCGCCCGCCTCACCCTCGCACTTATCCTCGCCCTGGGAGCCAGCGCCGCCTTTGCCCAATATATCTGGCTGGATAACAAAGGCGTGAAACAGTATTCAGACCGCCCGCCACCAACTCCTGTGCCGACCAGCAAAATCCTCAAAGCACCGGGTACGCCACTGCGTACAGCGTCAGAAGCAAGCACGGATGAGGCAGAAAAAGATGTTGATATGACAAAAAAAGCGCCGCCTACACTGGCTGACAAAAATGTGGATTTCCAGAAACGGCGTATAGCCCAGGCCGAGAAAGACAAGGAAGCAGAGCAAAAAGCCAGGCAGGCAGCCGATCAGAAAAAGAATTGCGAGCGTGCAAGCGCCTATAACCGCGTGCTGGAATCAGGCCAACGTGTCAGCCGTATGGATCAGTCTGGGGAAAGGGTTTACCTGAGCGACGAAGAGCGCGAACAGGAAATAAAAGAGAGTCGGCGCGCACTGAACGACTGTAAATAATGCATCAGCGAATAAAGAAGGCCTGAAAACCGCTGCCTGCTCGTCTCACGGCGTCAGGTAGCCTTAGCTTTGTGATCCGCCCGTTTGCGGCGCGTATCCTTGGGATCGGCGATGAGCGGCCGGTAAATTTCCACCCGATCATGCTCGCGCAGCACGGTGTCCAGGGTTTTCAACTTGCCGTAGATACCCACGCGCCAGACGCTGACATCGATTTCCGGTGCTTGCTGGATAATGCCGCTATTCTGGATAGCTTGCTGTATGGTCGTGCCGTCAGGCACCGTCTGTTCCAGCAGGAATTGCTGATCCGGCCGTGCGTAGCAAATCTGGATATGAATGGAAGCTGGATCAGCCATATACTGCATCCGCCCTCTTGCTGAAGGAATCGACAAAGCTGGTAGCAATCATATTGAATACCGGCCCGATAATCTGCTCGATCAGGCGATTCGAGAATTCATACTGCAGGTCGAAGTCGATTTTGCAGGCGTCTTCCCGCAAGGGCTTGAAGGTCCAGGTACCATGCAGTTGCTTGAACGGCCCTTCCAGCAGGCGCATGGTCATGGATACCGGGCGCACATTGGTGTTTTCCGTGGTGAAGCTCTGCTTGACGCCGTGGTAATTGATCATGATGCTGGCCACTAGCCGGCCTTCTTCCCGCTGCTTGACCTCGACCCCGCCACACCATGGCAAAAATTGAGGATAATCCTCGACCCGGTCTACCAGCGCAAACATTTGCTCAGCGCTATAGCCCAACAAGACTGATTTATGTACTACCGCCATCGAATATGAACCGTTTGATAGAATCGCGAAGTATCCATTTTAACCGACCCCTAGCCGAAACTCATGAGCATTGTTGACAACAGAAAAGCATTCCACGATTACTTCATCGAGGAGCGCTTCGAGGCCGGCATCGTATTGCAAGGTTGGGAAGCCAAATCCATCCGCGCCGGGCGTGTGCAGCTAAAGGAAGCTTACGTCATCGTCCGCAACGATGAAATCTTCCTGTTTGGCTCGCATATCAGCCCACTCGCGACCGCCTCAACCCACATTACGCCTGATCCGGTGCGGACACGCAAGCTCTTGCTAAAGTCTGAAGAAATCAAGAAGCTCAGCGCCAAGGTCGAGCGTGCCGGCTATACGCTGGTGCCGCTCAACCTGCACTACCAGCGCGGCTACATTAAATGTGAAATCGGCCTCGCCAAGGGCAAAAAGCAGCACGACAAACGTGATACTGAAAAGCAGCGCGATACCCAGCGCGAAATCCAGGCCGTGATGAAACAGAACCGACGATAAAAAACGGCGCCCGCGGGCGCCGTTTTTCTTTGCAACCGTATCAACACCGGCAACCCGCAGGAATTACGATTTTCCCGTTGTGCCTTGTGCCTTCACGACTTGCATCGCCGTAGCGATCAAACCGCTCATATCACCCAGGTTGGCCGGAATGATGATGGAGTTATTGGTCTTTGCCAGCTTGCCGAAGGCTTCGACATACTGTTCCGCCACCTTCAGGTTAACTGCATCCGAACCGCCTGGCTCACGGATAGCCGATGCCGTTTTGCGGATCGCCTCTGCCGTTGCCTCTGCAATCGAGAGGATCGCTGACGCTTCACCCTGCGCGCGGTTGATGGCAGCTTGCTTCTCACCCTCTGAGCGTGCAATCGATGCTTCGCGTTCACCGGTCGCAATATTGATCTGCTCTTGCTTACGCCCTTCAGATGCTGCGATCAATGCACGCTTTTCACGCTCAGCGGTAATTTGCGATTGCATCGCATGCAGGATTTCCTTCGGTGGCGTCAAATCCTTGATCTCGTAACGCAGAACTTTGACACCCCAGTTGGCGGCGGACTCATCGACCGCACCGACCACCGCATGGTTAATCAGGTCACGTTCTTCAAAAGTCTTGTCCAGCTCCATACGACCGATGACGGAACGCAGCGTGGTTTGCGCCAGCTGCGAGATCGCAGAGATGTAATTCGACGAACCATAGGAAGCGCGCATAGGATCGGTCACCTGGAAATACAGAATGCCGTCTACTTCCAGCTGCGTATTGTCCTTGGTGATACAGACCTGCATAGGCACATCCAGCGGGATTTCCTTCAGCGAGTGCTTGTATGCGATGCGGTCGATGAAAGGCAGCACTATCTTCAGACCCGGGCCCAGGGTCGCATGGTATTTACCCAGGCGCTCCACTACCCAGGCATGCTGCTGCGGCACCACATTGATGGTCTTGATGACAAAGACGATGGCGACTATCAACAGGAAAATAGTGACGCTAGTAGTATCAAACATAGTGTTATTCCCTTTATTGTGCGTGAGCGGTGGCGTCACTGTTACGGACGATTAAACGGCTACCCTGTACTTCTCGTATGATGAATTTGCCCGGCAGCGGCGACTCGCCTTCCGCCAGCGCCACATCCCACAAAGCACCGCGATACATCACGCGTGCCGTGTAGG
>JBEBUE010000154.1:0-6767 GCA_040393485.1 Herminiimonas sp. | reverse complement strand
CACATACGGTATCCATTCCTGCGAACGATCCAGCATAAAGTAACCAACCAGGCCGCCGACCACTGCCGTCAAACCCGAAATGATGTTGTAGGTATAAGCGCGTTTGCGACTGAAACCAGCATTCAACAGGACGATGAAGTCACCGATTTCCTGCGGAATCTCATGCGCAATGATGGCCAGGCCAGTCAGGATGCCCAGATGCGGATCAGCCAGGAAAGCTGCCGCAATCAGGATACCGTCTGTGAAATTGTGCAAGCTGTCGCCGACCAGGATCATCCAGCCGGCTGCACCCGCCTCTTTTGCATCATGCCCATGCTCATGTCCGTGTCCGTCATCTTCGTGATGGTGCGAATGACGCAGGATCGCAAATTTTTCCAGCAGGAAGAAGCCCAGCAAGCCAGCAAGCAGTAGCGCAAACAGTGCATGTGTATCAGCACCTGATTCAAACGCTTCCGGCAGCGCATGCAGCAACGAGGTCGCCAACAAGATACCGACCGACAGGCTGACCATACGATCTACCAGCTTGGACAGCAGCGAGAATGAGAATAAAGCCGCGGCAGAAATGCTGAAGACGCCCGAAATGGCGGTGGTCAACAGAATAGAAACGAGCGTGGAATTAATTTTTGGCTCCGGGCTTAATGCAACAAGGTTGCAAATTAAAACATATCCCGGCTATTTCAGCAAATAAAAACGCGACGCTGTGGATACACCACAGCGTCGCGTCCTTGCCACATTTGCGGCCCGTGGCGTTTAGCTCACGCCGTGGGTTTTAAACCAGTCGATACAACGTTGCCAGCCTTCTTTCGCATCCGCCTCTACATAGCTGGTGCGATAGTCGGCGTGGAAAGCATGGCCGGAGTTTTTGAACAGGACGAACTCTGACTTGCTGCTACCCTTCGAGAGCGCATCCTGCATCTGCACTATCGTCGTCACCGGAATGCCGCCGTCCTGCGCCCCATACAAACCCAGTACCGGAGTTTTCAGCTTGGCAGCAATATCAACCGGATTCTTCGGCGTCAATTCATTGTTATTACCAACCAGGCGGCCATACCAGGCGACACCAGCCTTGACCTTAGGGTTGTGCGCCGAGTACAACCAGGTCACGCGACCACCCCAGCAAAAGCCGGTGATACCCAGTTTATCGGTGTTACCGCCATTTGCCTTGGCCCATGCCACGACGGCATCCAGATCGGTCATGACCTGCGCGTCCGGCACTTTGGAAATAATCTCTTTTTGTAGTTCAGCGATGGTGCCATACGCACCCGGATCACCCTGACGCACGAACAGTTCCGGTGCCAGCGCCAGATATCCCAGCTTTGCGAAGCGACGTGCGACATCAGCGATGTACTCATGCACGCCAAAGATTTCAGAGATCACCAACACCACTGGCAGATTGGTTTTGCCCGCCGGCTGCGCACGATAAACCGGCACTGCCTGACCGTTCACGTTGATGGTGACTTCGCCTACCGTCAAACCCTTGCTATCTGTCGTCACTGCACTATGCGCAGCGATAGGCAATACCGCAGCGGCAAAACCACTGCCTAAAGCCGTTTTCAAAAAACCACGTCTATCCACGCCATCCGAAATCGGCGTTTTTGCGACCAGGCTATCGAAGTCCTCTTTCAAATTATCCATTCCCATCCTCCAGTAGAGTGTGATTGCATCTCAATTGAAAAAATACTTGCTGCCCCGCATACCGACAGCAAACGGCCAAATCAATACGGCAGTCTTACCTTGATCTTAATGAGCCTCATCCCAGTTTTTGCCGACACCGACTTCAGCAATCAAAGGCACTTTCAGTTGCGCGACATTACGCATCAGCTCCGGCAGTTTCTCACGAACCAGCGCCAACTCGGTTTCCGGCACTTCCAGCACCAATTCATCGTGCACCTGCATGATCATTTTGGATTGCAGTTTTTCCGTCTCCAACCAGCCTTGTACAGCGATCATCGCCAACTTGATCAAGTCCGCGGCTGTACCCTGCATAGGAGCATTAATAGCCGCACGCTCAGCGCCCTGGCGCCGTGGGCCATTCGGCGAATTGATTTCCGGCAGCCACAAGCGACGGCCGAATACAGTTTGCACATAGCCGCGTGCCTTGGCCTCCAAACGCGTTTCATCCATGTAGCGCTTCACGCCGGAGAAACGAGAAAAATATTTTTCGATATAGCTTTGCGCCGCCGAGCGTTCTATACCCAGGTTACCTGCCAGGCCAAAAGCACTCATGCCGTAGATCAACCCAAAGTTAATCACCTTGGCGTAACGACGCTGTTCGCTATCGACATCCGCGCGTTCTATGCCAAAAATTTCTGCCGCTGTCGCCCTATGAATATCCTCACCATCGGCAAAGGCTTGCAGCATATTTTCATCACCGGAGATATGCGCCATGATGCGCAGCTCAATCTGCGAGTAATCGGCAGAAACAATCACATTGCCCGGTGCCGCAACAAAAGCTTCGCGTATACGACGTCCTTCTGCATTGCGGATAGGAATGTTTTGCAAATTCGGATCGTTGGATGCGAGGCGTCCTGTCACTGCAACTGCTTGCGCATAGTTGGTATGCACACGGCCGGTGGTCGGATCGATCATCTTCGGCAGCTTGTCGGTGTAGGTCGACTTCAGCTTCGACAGACTGCGATACTCGAGCAACACCTTCGGCAACGGATAATCCTCTGCCAGTTTTTGCAGTACTTCTTCATCAGTGGATGGCGAGCCGGATGGTGTCTTCTTGACGACCGGCAGCTTCAGTTTTTCAAAGAAAATTTCACCTAACTGCTTGGGCGAATTCAGATTGAAGGGCTGCCCTGCAAGTTCATACGCATTCTGTTCGATCTCCAGCATACGCTTACCAAGTTCGTTCGATTGCTTGGCCAGCAAATCAGGATCTATTAAGACGCCGTTGCGCTCTATTTTTTGCAAGACGACGGCGGTCGGCAATTCGATGTTTTCATAAACAAAGGTCAGGCCCTTGTCTTCTGCCACCTGCGGCCACATACGCTGATGCAGCTGGAGGGTGATGTCCGCATCTTCTGCTGCATATTCTGTTGCACGACTGATCTCGACCTGGTCGAAACCTATTTGCGAAGCCCCCTTGCCGCAGACATCCTGGAAGCTAATCGTTTTGCGATTCAAATGACGCAATGCGAGGCTATCCATATCGTGGCTGCGGTGCGATTCGAAGACATAGGATTCGAGCAAGGTGTCGTGCACGATGCCGCGCAGATGGACGCCGTGATTCTCAAAGATGTGGCTATCGTATTTGAGGTTTTGCCCGACCTTGGCCTTGCCTACATCTTCCAGCCATGCCTTCATTTTTCCCAATACGAATTCACGCGACAACTGTTGCGGCGCATCCTGGTAATGATGCGCCACCGGGATATACGCTGCGATACCGGGTTCACAGCATAAAGAAATACCCACCAGTTGCGCCTGCATGGGGATCAACGAAGTTGTTTCGGTATCGATCGATGTCAGCGATGCAGCATTGATTTTTTGCAGCCAGCGTTCCAGCTCTGCTTCAGTCAATATGGTTTCGTAGTGCTTTTCAACTTCCGGTACATCGTCGGCAAACAGGGCACCTTGCGGAGCGCTCTCACCACCCGTTGCAGGTGCGCTGGCTTCACCCGCTTCCGGCTTATCGGTCAGCTCGCGCAACCAGGTCTTGAAACCATTGCGCGTGAAGAAGTCGATCATCGCATCCTTGTCTTCCGGACGCTGAGTCAGCGACTCAATGATCGACTCCATATGATCTGACAAGTCACAATCCGTTTTGACGGTAATCAGTGTTTTAGCCTGCGGCAGCCAGTCCAGCGCATTGCGCAGGTTGTCGCCCACTGCACCCTTGATTTCTGCTGCATGCTCGACGATGCCGTCCAGCGTGCCATATTGGGTCAGCCATTTGACCGCCGTTTTTGGGCCGACTTTAGCGACACCCGGAACGTTATCAACGGTGTCACCGATCAGGGTCAGGTAATCGATGATGCGTTCCGGCGGCACGCCGAACTTGGCAATCACACCGTCGCGATCCAGCTTTTCATTACTCATCGTATTGATCAGCATCACCCGCTCGTTCACCAGCTGCGCCAGATCCTTGTCGCCGGTCGAGATCACCGTGTTCATGCCATGCTTGACCGCTTCCACCGCCAGCGTACCGATCACATCATCTGCCTCTATGCCGTCGACCATCAGGATAGGCCAGCCCATCGCGCGCACTGCTTCGTGGATAGGTTCGATCTGCTTGACCAGGTCATCCGGCATCGAAGCGCGCTGCGCCTTGTACTCGGCATATAAATCATCACGGAAGGTTTTACCCTTGGCATCGAACACACAAGCCATGTATTCCGCATCGGGATAGTCCTTGCGCAGGCGACGCAGCATATTGATCATGCCGTAGATGGCTCCGGTAGGCGCACCATTCGGGCCACGTAAATCCGGCATCGCGTGGAAAGCGCGGTACAGATAGCTGGAACCATCTACTAACAACAGGGTTTTATTCATAGGAATTCAATCTGGGAAACAGGGGCAACCATCAGGCTGCCGGATAAAGCGAGCCACACAGCTGCTGTCTGATGGCAAACGGCTACGATTATGGCAGAGTTTGGCCGGGCAAATTCTGTGTCCTGCGGCGGCAAATTGTGTTTATGGAATGTTTCCACACAAAATGAACTATTTTCAGCAGGCTTAGCCCTGTTTGTTACAATGAACCATTACTTAATTAACTTTAACTACGCACTTTTTAACGACGGGCTCATACACACATCATGCGCACATCCAAAATCTGGTCCCTCATCACGATTACCGCGGCAGTCTTCGCTACGCCTATGGTTGTAAACGCACAAAATGCACCAGGCAACGACACCGCTCCGCCACCACCGCAAATGCAACGCCTGGAAGAAGGAGCAGCACCGGAGGTGACCATCCGCCAGCCTGATACGCAAAAGAAAATCACTGAGAAGAAATCCCAGGGCCGCGTCACGGAAGTGAAGGTACAAACTGGTCGCACTACGTATTACGCACATCCTAACGATCCGGCAGGCAGCGCGATGCGCGGCGACGGTCAAAGCGACAGCTCACGTCCGGTGCAGTTCCAGATCGGCGAATTCGGCCCACCGAAAAGCCAGCCAGCACCTGAGCCAGTACAAACACTGGCACCGGCTGGCAAATAAGCTACCCGGTTAGCGCAAGCGTCTCCCAATAACGCACCCCGGTGCGTTATTTTTTGTTTTTTGATGATACGTATTTCTTTCCTATTTCCTCATGGCAGTATTTACCCCGGTCAGCCTGGATGACCTCTCACAATGGATCACCCAATTCGATCTGGGCAAAGCGCTCGCGATCAAGGGCATTCCGTCCGGCATAGAAAACACCAATTTCTTCATCACGACCGAGTTCGGCGAATATGTATTGACCATATTCGAGAACCTGAGCTTCGAGCAATTACCGTTCTACCTGAACCTGATGCGTCATCTGGCTGAGCGCGGCGTGCTGGTACCTGCGCCTATCGCCAATCATAAGGGTGACCTGATCAATGCCTTGCACGGCAAACCGGCTGCGATCGTGAGCAAGCTGGAAGGCAGTTCGCAGATGAACCCGCAAGCGGTACATTGCGCGGCAGTCGGTGCGATGCTGGCGCGTATGCACGTGGCAGCTGAGAATTTCCCGATTCGCCAACCCAACCTGCGTGGGCAAGCATGGCGTAACGAAACTGCTCCGGTAGTGATGCCTTACCTGTCTGACAGCAATAAACAGTTGCTGCAGGATGAAATGGCATTCCAGAATGCGTTCGCCGCATCGGATACCTATCGCCAGTTGCAGAATGGCCCTATCCACGCCGACTTGTTCCGCAACAACGTCATGTTCAATGGCGACCACCTGACCGGCTTCTTCGATTTCTACTTCGCTGGTTGTGATACCTGGCTGTTCGATGTCGCGGTGACCGTCAATGACTGGTGTATCGATGTCGAAACCGGTGTGCTGGACCAGGAACGGGTGCGCGCGATGCTGGACGCTTATCACCATGTACGGCCGTTTACTGCCGCCGAGCAACTGGCATGGCAAGCGATGCTGCGTGCCGGCGCGTTGCGTTTCTGGCTGTCACGGCTATATGATTTCCATATGCCGCGCGATGCGGAAATGCTGACACCGCATGACCCTGCGCATTTTGAACGTATCTTGCGTTTGCGCATCGAACAAGCGACGCCTCCTCTATTTACTTCGGCTGGATGATGGACAAACTCCCTGCAATAACCGGTTGGCTTTGGGTCAAGGAAGGCTTCGCCATCTTCCGCAAGCAACCGGCTGAATTATCGACGCTCTTCTTCGCTTACATGTTCCTGATGCTGGGCGTAGGCATCATTCCGGTGATCGGGCAATTGCTGCCGCTGATCTTGGTGCCGTTGTTTTCGATGACCTTCATGCACGCATGCGCATACGTGAAGACCGGAAAACGGGTTTATCCCAACCTGCTGCTGGTCGGCTTCCGCTCACCGGCGATGCGTACACTGATCAAACTGGGGACTTTATATCTGGTGGCAGCCATCGTTGCGATCGGCGCATCCAGCCTGATTGATGGCGGCATATTCTGGCAGGCGATTACCGGCCAGATCGTGCTGGATGCAGAAACCGTACGCGGCTCCAGCATGACGACGGCGATGTTCTTTTCAGCTGCGCTGTATATCCCTGCAGCGATGGCATTCTGGTTTGCAGCACCGCTGATTGCGTGGCAAGGCATGGGTGTCGGCAAGGCCATCTTTTATAGCTTCTTTGCC
>JBEBUE010000153.1:0-6773 GCA_040393485.1 Herminiimonas sp. | reverse complement strand
GCTGGAGAACAGCGTCATGAACGCGTTGATCGGCGCCATGAAGGTCGAATGGTCGGTCGACTGACGCAGCCATTTATGCCGTATCTTGCCGCGGTAATGCGTATAGCAAACGCTGGCAAGGAACAGCGTGATAAGAGTCCATTTAATCATTGGTCAGAATTTATTCAGACAGGGCGAAAGGCAAATTGTACCGAACTGCGGCAGGCTGTGCAGATAGTGTTGCTATCTGAACATTATCTTAACGGGCTTGCAGGCGGTCTTGCCAATAGAAAACGGATCGCCCCAACCCTCAGGTCGGGAGCGATCCGCAGTGTCGTCGGTTAGTGTCGGCAGACTTAAGCGGCGGCTTTTAATACCTGGTTCAGCGTATTGCTTGGACGCATGGCCTTGCTGGCTTTGCTGGTGTCAGGATGGTAATAACCACCGATGTCGACTGGCTTGCCTTGCGCGGCCTTCAATTCGGCCACGATGGTGGCTTCATTATCTTTCAGCGCCTTGGCCAAACCTTTGAATTGCGCCTGCAAGGCCGGATCTTCGGTTTGCTCTGCCAGCGCTTCTGCCCAGTACAGTGCCAGGTAGAAATGGCTGCCGCGATTATCGAGGCCGCCGACTTTACGCGCCGGCGATTTGTCCGTATCCAGGAACTTGCCGGTAGCCTGGTCCAGGGTTTTGGCCAGGACCAATGCCTTGGCGTTGCCGTAAGCATTGCCGAGGTGTTCCAGCGAAGCGGCCAGCGCCATGAATTCGCCGAGCGAGTCCCAGCGCAGGAAGTCTTCTTCGACAAATTGCTGCACGTGCTTAGGTGCGGAACCACCGGCACCGGTTTCAAACAAACCGCCACCCGCCATCAACGGCACGATGGACAGCATCTTGGCGCTGGTACCCAGCTCCATGATGGGGAACAGGTCGGTCAGGTAATCGCGCAAGACGTTGCCGGTAACCGAAATAGTGTCCTTGCCTGCACGGATACGTTCGACCGAGAATTTGATTGCTTCGACTGGCGACAGGATGCGCAGGTCCAGACCGCTGGTATCGTGATCCTTCAGGTAATGATTTACCTTGGCGATGATTTGCGCATCGTGTGCACGCTGTGCATCCAGCCAGAACACGGCTGGAGTGCCGGTAGCGCGGGCGCGATTCACGGCCAGCTTGACCCAGTCCTGGATAGACGCATCCTTGGTCTGACACATACGGAACAGGTCACCTGCTTCGACTTTTTGCTCCAGCAATACTTGGCCGTTTTCATCTGTCACACGCACGACGCCATCCGCTGCGAGCTGGAAGGTTTTGTCATGTGAACCGTATTCTTCGGCGGCTTGCGCCATCAGGCCGACGTTAGGCACGCTGCCCATCGTGACCGGATCGAATGGACCGTTTTGTTTGCAGTCGTCGATTACGACTTGATAGATACCGGCGTAGCAGCGATCCGGAATCACCGCTTTTGCATCCTGTAAGTCGCCAGCTGCATTCCACATCTTGCCGGAATCACGGATCATCGCAGGCATGGACGCGTCGACGATAACGTCGCTAGGTACGTGCAGATTGGTAATGCCTTTATCCGAATTCACCATCGCCAGTTGCGCGCGCGTGGTGTAAGCCGCTTCGACATCCGCCACGATGGCGGCTTGCGTTGCTTCCGGCAAGGTTTTGATACGTGCGTACAGATCGCCGATACCGTTGTTTGGATCAAAGCCGACCTGCTTCAATACTTCCGCATGCTTGCTCAGCGCGTCTTTGTAAAACACGGAAACAGCATGGCCGAAGATGACAGGATCGGAGACCTTCATCATCGTGGCTTTCAGGTGGATGGAGAACAGCACGTCTTTTGCTTTGGCATCAACAATTTGCGCTTCGATGAAACTGCGCAAGGCATTGCGGCTCATGACAGCGGTATCGATGATCTCACCAGCTTTAACGGCGGTCTTTTCTTTCAGTACCGTCTTGCTGCCATCAGCCGCAAACAGTTCGATCTTCACATTCCCGGCTTGTGCGATCAGTGCGGATTTTTCGCTGCCGTAGAAATCGCCATGATCCATATGCGCAACGTGTGCTTTGGAATCGGCCGACCACGCACCCATTTTATGTGGATGTTTGCGCGCGTAATTTTTAACCGACAGCGGTGCGCGGCGATCGGAGTTGCCTTCGCGCAGCACAGGATTGACCGCACTGCCCTTGATCTTGTCGTAGCGTGCCTTGGCGTCTTTCTCTTCTGGTGTCTTCGCTTCATCCGGATAGGACGGCAGCTTGTAGCCCTGATCTTGCAGTTCCTTAATGGCGGCTTTCAGCTGCGGGATCGAGGCGCTGATGTTTGGCAGCTTGATGATGTTGGCTTCTTGCTTGGTCGCCAGTTCGCCGAGTTCGGCCAGTGCCGGTGCGATTTTTTGTTTGTCGTCCAGGTAGTCGGGAAAGGCGGCGAGGATACGGCCAGCCAGCGAAATGTCGCGGGTTTCCACGGCGATACCGGCGGAACGGGTAAAGGTTTCGACAATAGGAAGTAATGAATACGTTGCCAGCGCAGGTGCTTCGTCAGTGAGGGTGTAGATAATCTTTGAGCGTGCTGACATGGGTCATTTCCTATAGTGCAGAGGTAAAGAAATATCAAAGCAAGGAGCGGCTCTTGCCGTTATCGATGCGATGACACGTATATGTGGAACATCTGCTGTATGCATTTGTCGCCATCCACGACGGCTACAAGTACATATTGTTACTACCTGCCGTTGCAGATACGGCCGAGTGTCACAAGGGTCTCTTGATGGCAGATCTGTGGTCGCCAATTCAGTTGCAATGTGACTGGAACCCCAAATTGTACCGAACTGTAGCCGTATACGCATACTGGGTGGCTTATCGTGATAAATCCACAAGAGTTATACGACCGGTGCGGGCTTTCGGGACGCATCCTATGCACCGTTGCTTTGCCGGGGAGAAATGCTGCGCAGGTGACGGGCCGGAGCGGAGTACTGCCGTTTCCGGTGGAAGGATCGGTAGCGGGATGGGGTAAGGATATTTACCGCTTACCGGAATGATATGTCCGGGGTTCCGATGTGCCACGGAACCCCGGCATGCATGGCTATTTGCCGATACAGAAGCGACTGAAGATCACACCCAGCAAGTCATCCGAGGTGAATTCCCCTGTGATGCTCGACAGGCGCTCTTGTGCCAGGCGCAACTCTTCCGCGAACAAATCAAGAGCCGGATCAGTTGCTTCGCTATCGTGCGCTGCATGCTGTGCCGCCATTTCCAGATGATCATGCGCTGCCTTCAATGCGATCAGATGACGTTCACGTGCAAGGTACAGCGATTCGCCGGTTTGTTGCCAGCCGATCAGGCGCAACAACTCACCCCGCAATAAATCCATGCCTTGCGAGTCGGTTGCCGACACATAGATGTGTGTCGAGTCCGGCATGCGGTCGATGGCCGGACGGTGACCGGACAGGTCGATCTTGTTCCAGATGCGCATGACCGGAATGTTTTCCGGGAAGCGTTCGACGATTTGCTCATCGGCGCGGGTCGGACCACGGCTGGCATCCAGCATGTGGATGATGACGTCAGCAGTTTTGACGGCCGCCCAGGTGCGTTCTATACCGATGCGCTCTACTTCATCGGTGGCGTCGCTGGCGTCGCGGATACCGGCGGTATCGATCACATTGACAGGGATACCTTCAATCTGGATGGTCTCTATCACCTTGTCGCGCGTGGTGCCGGCGATGGCCGTGACGATGGCGACATCGCTGCCAGCCAATGCATTGAGCAACGATGATTTACCAACGTTAGGTTGGCCGGCCAGCACAATGTTGAGGCCGTCACGCAGCAATGCACCTTGCGAGGCCTGCGCGAATACGGCTTGCAGTGCTTCGCGTATGCCGCTCAATTGGCCGCGCGCATCGGATTTTTCGAGGAAGTCGATTTCTTCTTCCGGGAAGTCGAGTGTGGCTTCGACCAGCATGCGCAGGTTGGTAATCTTATCGACCAGTTCCTGGATGGTTTTGGAAAAAGCGCCGGACAGCGATTGCGAGGCAGATTTGGCAGCCGCTTCGGTCGATGCTTCGATCAGATCGATCACGCCTTCGGCTTGCGCCAGGTCCAGTTTGTCATTGAGGAAGGCGCGATGTGTGAATTCACCCGGTTGCGCCATGCGCAAACCGATATCTGCACCTGCTTCCAGGCAGCGAGTCAGCAGCATTTGCAAAACGACCGGGCCGCCGTGGCCCTGCAGTTCCAGCACGTCTTCGCCGGTATAGGAATGCGGCGCTTTGAAATACAGCGCCAGGCCCTGGTCGATCACGCTGCCATCAGCGTTGACGAAGTTAGTGAAGGTTGCGTGTCGCGGCTGTAGTTCGGCACCCTTGGTGGCGCATACTGCCTCGGCGATGGAAGAGATATTTTTACCGGAGACGCGTACGACGCCGATGCCGCCACGGCCTGGTGCGGTGGCGATTGCTGCGATGGGGGAAGAGTCAAAGTTCATGCAGTAATTCTATAGTGTGTTCAGATATTTTAGGCAACAAAAAAGCCCGCAAACAACACGGGCTTTTTTTATTTACGGTAATCAGCGATTACCAGCATGCAGATTTAGTTGGTACCCATCTTTTTGCCGATGGTCCATTGCTGCGCAATCGACAGAATGTTGTTGACTACCCAGTACAGCACGAGGCCGGCAGGGAAGAAGAAGAACATCAGCGAGAATGCGATCGGCATGAACATCATCACTTTAGCCTGGATAGGATCCGGTGGTGTCGGGTTCAGCTTGGTCTGGATGAACATCGATACAGCCATCAGGATAGGCAAGATACCGATAGTCAGGTGGAACGAGCCGATCATGTAGGAACCGAACAGCACGTCAGGCGACGCCAGATCGGTGATCCACAGCCATGGTGCATTACGCATTTCGACGCTGGCCAGCAGTACCCAGTACAGCGAAATGAAGACCGGGATCTGGATCAGGATAGGCATACAGCCACCCAGCGGATTGATCTTCTCTTTCTTGTACAGCTCCATCATGGCCGCATTCATCTTTTGCGGTTCATTCTTGTACTTGGTACGGATCTCGGTCATTTTCGGCGTGACCAGTTTCATCTTCGCCATGCTGCGATAGCTTGCTGCCGACAATGGGAAGAACGCCAGTTTGATAACGATGGTCAGGACGATAATGGTCCAGCCCCAGTTACCGAGCAATTGGTGGATCTGGATCATCAGCCAGAAAATTGGTCGTGCGATGACAGTCAGCCAGCCATAGTCCTTGACCAGTTCAAAGCCTGGTGCAACGGCTTCCAGACGTTTCGATTCTTGTGGACCGGAGTACAGCGTGGTGTCCATCGAACCAGTTGCGCCCGGTGCAACGGAGCCCATAGGCATGATCGCGCCGACTGCGTACAGATTGGTTGCCAGTTTCTTGGTGAAGTATTCACGTGGCGCATTGGCCGGTGGTACAAAGGCCGAAACGAAGTAATGCTGCACCATTGCGATCCAGCCGCTATCGGCTTTCAGGACGTGCTCAATCTTGCCTTTTTCGATCGATTCGAAGCTGACCTTCTGGAACTTGTCGGTATCCGAATAAATGGCAGGACCGGTGAAGGTGCTGTAGAACATCGATTCATTGTTCAGCTTGGAGCCATCGCGTACCAGTTGTACGTAGAGCGATGGGTCGATAGGCGCAGCGCTTTTATTGATGACGTCATGTTTGATGTCGATCTTGTATTCGCCGCGTTTGAAGGTGTATGTCTTAACCAGCTTCACGCCGCTTTGTTCTGCTTCCAGTACCAGTTGTACCTGATCGCCATTTTCCAATGTGCGTGGGCCTGGGCGTACGGTGAACTGTGATTTGTGGTTAGGGAACGCGCCGCCGATCAGGCCGGTCTGGCCGAGGTAAGTACGTGGCGGGGTCGAATCGAACAGGACGATGTCTTTGGTCGAGTCTGCGCTTTCGTGGTGTGTCAGCAATTCGAGGTGACGAATTTCGCCGCCAACTGTATCGATCTCAACCTTGATCAGGTCGGTGGTAACGGTGATCACTTCACTTTTTGCTGCAGCTGTAGCAGCAGTTGTCGGCACGCCGCTGGCATTTGCCTGCTGTGCGCTGCTGGAAGTCGGAACGTCCGCGGTCGGGGCTGGGGCCGCTTTACCGTCGCCGGTCGCAGCAGGAGTTGCTGCTTGCGTGGTCGGATTGTCGAAGAAGATCGATGGTTTGCCGGTATAGCGGTTGTAGTTGTCCCACAGCATCAGCAGTGAAAACGAGAACACAACCCACAGGACGGTACGTTTGATATCCATAAGTGTCTTAATCAGTAATCAGGAATGGCCGCAACCGCAAGCGGTTGTAGAAGTTTTGGACGATGATTTTTTGGGTACCGGATCAACGCCGCCGGCATGCCACGGATGGCATTTGCACAGGCGCCTGGCCGCCAAAAAGAAAATGAGAGCCGCGCTCTCAGCCTGCGCGGACCCCTCCTGCTCCAGCGCCGCCACCAACTCCCAAAGGTGGGAAGCAACAGAGTACGTAGACGCGTACTCATGCGCGGCGGCGCCGGAGAGAGAACCGTACACGGGGTCCGCGTACGGCTGCACGAGGCGCGGGGACGCGTCGTAGGAGGGGGGGCGAGGGTAGGGGTTCACCGGGGGAAGTAACGTCGCCCCGGGCCCCGCATCCTGGTTGTCATGATCATCAAGATCTTCTTGGTTGGGCGGTTCATCGGGATCCGCCTCGGACCCGACCGGCATGGGTCCGACATCTTCGCCCGCCTGATCGGTGAACACCTGTCGAAGGCCCTGGGGCAGTC
>JBEBUE010000152.1:0-6781 GCA_040393485.1 Herminiimonas sp. | reverse complement strand
CTGGCATGACAGGGCGGCAGGTGAAGCTGCGCTCGATGCACTGGATCGTTTAAACGAGCAAGGTCTGTTGTTGCCGGAAACGGGTATTGCAGTAGTGGATGCCACCGTAAAGTTTTCGCACGATGCGCCCGCGGTGCATATTCGGCAGCTGGATTTTGCTTACCCCGGCAGCAATGTCGCTGTATTTGAAAACTACGATTTACAGATCAATGCCGGCGAGCGCATCGCGATCATGGCGCCCAGCGGTGGCGGTAAATCGACCTTGCTGTCACTGATTGCCGGTTTGTTGCCGCTGGCTGGCGGCAGTATCAGTATCGACAGCGTACAGTTATCGGCCGCGAATGTGGCGGCGTTACGCAAACGCATGGCATGGATAGGACAGAAGCCGCATATCTTCGCGGGTACGGTTCGAGCCAATGTCTCATTGCGGCGCAGCGGTATAGATGCGGATCAGGTGACGGCTGCGTTGAAGTTTGCCGCGCTCGACCAGGTGGCGCAAGCGCATCCCGGTACCAGCCTCAGCGAAGGTGGCGGCGGCTTGTCAGGTGGTGAGGCGGTGCGTCTGGCTCTGGCGCGTGCTGCTGCTGATAAACAAACGACCTTGTTGCTGGTCGATGAACCGACTGCTCATCTCGACCATGCCACCGCACAACAGGTGACAGCAGCATTGCTAGAGCTGGCACAGGGCAAGACCATGATAGTTGCGACTCATGATCCGGTACTGGCGGCACGTATGGACAGGGTAATCGTGCTGGCGTCGGAGGAGTCGGCATGAGCATGTGGCGCGATCTGTCTCCGGTGTTACGTCTGTTTTTGGACGCATGCCGCAATAAATTGTTGTTGGGTGCCTTGCTGGCTGCCGTGACTGTGTTGTCCGGTATGGCCTTGCTGGGATTGTCCGGCTGGTTTATTACCGCAACTGCGATTGCCGGCCTGAATACGACGCTGGCGTTTACCTTTGATGTTTTCATGCCGTCCGCCGGTATCCGTTTGCTGGCGCTCGGGCGAACTGCCGCGCGTTACGGTGAACGACTGGTGACCCACGATGCAACGCTGGAAGTACTGGCGGCGTTGCGGGTGCGCTTATTCCGCGGCTGGGCGCAACCGGAAGCAGCACGTCGCTTGCTGGCACGTCCGGCGCAATTGTTGTTTCGCCTGACTGCAGATATCGATGCGCTGGACTCGCTTTATCTGCGCGTGTTGGTGCCGCTGGCTGCGGCTTTGAGTGCAGCACTGGCGCTTGGTATCGCGCTGGGCCTGTTGCAATGGTGGCTGGGTGTGGCGCAGGTGTTGTGGCTATTGATAGGCGGCATTGGCATCGCGCTGCTTGTTGCTCATCGTGCGCGGCCACATGCGCGTCGCCGTAGCTATGCAATGGAAGCCTTGCGCGCACGCAGCATAGACCTGCTTGCAGGCCAAACTGAATTGATCATGAGCGGACAGCTGGATACGCAGACTGCTGCGTTGACACTTGCTGACCAACATCTGGCACGTGCCGATGATGCATTGAACCGACTTGAAGCGCAGGCCGGGATCGCTTACGGCGTGGTCGGGACCGTGAGCCTGACCGCTACTTTGCTGGCGGCAGCGGCACTGGTGGAGTGTGCAGCGATTTCAGCCCCACTTGCTGCGCTGGCATTGTTACTGGTGCTGACTGCAACCGAACCTTTTGCCGCTTTGCGACGCGGGGCGATGGAGGCAGGGCGCACCGTGCTGGCTGCGCGTCGCCTCGGTACACGCCTGCAAACTGCCGCCGACACGGTGCCTGCAGTTACACCGCCTGCAAACGGCTATGTGCTGCAACTGCGCGATGTCAGTGCCCATCCGGGCGGAGCGGATGCACCCGGAGCCGCGATCCTCAGCAATATTTACCTCGCATTGGCTGCGCATGAGCGTGTAGCCCTGATCGGGCCGAGCGGTGCCGGCAAGTCGACCCTGATGGCGGTCATCGCGGGTGAACTGGCTGTGCGAGCTGGCAGCGTGCAGGTAGTCGCGCATAGTTTGTTAACACAACGCAACGAATTATTTCAGGACAGCTTGCGTGACAACCTGCGCCTGGCTGCACCGGACGCCGATGACGCGCAACTGTGGCAGGCATTGCAAAGCGCCGGTCTGGCTGACGATGTTGTAACTATGCCAAATGGGCTGGATACGCGTCTGGGTGAGGGCGGCCTCGGGCTGTCCGGCGGCCAGTTGCGACGCTTGGCGCTGGCGCGCTTGTTACTTAGGGATGTACCGCTGTGGCTGCTGGACGAGCCGACCGAGGGGCTGGATAAGGCCACGGCGCACGATGTTTTACAAGGTCTGGATACGCAAGCCGCAGGGCGCGCTTTCCTGTTGGCAACCCATGTGCGGCGTGAAGCCGAACTCGCAGACCGCTTGGTTTGTTTGCAACATGGGCGTATTGTTGCCGAAGTGAAGCGTAGCGATGCAGATTTTGAGGGTGTGTTGAATAGTTTGCGGCCGGATTAAGGTGCGGCCTAGGCAGTTCAGCACGACGAAGAATTCAAGTCATTAAAGGGAGCTACATGGAACTCGATATTGTTTCTTTATCACGGCTACAGTTCGCCGCCACGGCGCTGTATCACTTTCTCTTTGTCCCCCTCACGCTGGGACTTTCCATCCTGCTGGCAATCATGGAGACGGTCTATGTCATGACCGGGCGCGTCATCTGGCGCGACATGACGAAGTTCTGGGGCACGCTATTCGGGATTAACTTCGCGATGGGTGTCGCTACCGGCATCGTGATGGAATTCCAGTTCGGCATGAACTGGAGTTACTACAGCCACTACGTCGGCGACATCTTCGGCGCGCCGCTGGCGATTGAAGGTTTGATGGCCTTCTTCATGGAAGCGACCTTTGTTGGTTTGTTCTTCTTTGGCTGGGACAAGCTGTCCAAGGTAGGGCATCTGATCACCACCTGGGCCGTCGCCATCGGTTCCAATTTATCTGCATTGTGGATTTTGATCGCGAATGGCTGGATGCAAAATCCGGTAGGCGGGGTCTTTAATCCTGACACCATGCGCATGGAAGTCAGCGACTTTTTCGCGGTGCTGACCAATCCGGTGGCGCAGGCCAAGTTTGTGCATACCGTATCGGCCGGTTATGTGGCAGCTTCGATTTTTGTACTGGGTGTTTCGGCCTGGTATGTATTGAAGGGACGCCACCTCGAGATCGCCAAACGTTCGATGACGGTCGCCGCTTCGTTCGGCCTGGCCGCCGCGCTGTCGGTCGTGGTACTGGGCGATGAGAGTGGTTACCTGTCAACCGAACATCAAAAAATGAAACTGGCTGCGATCGAAGGTATGTGGGAGACACAGGATGCACCTGCGTCTTTCACCCTGATTGGCTTCCCGGATCAGGAGGCGCGTGAAAATCATTACGCCATCCATGTTCCATTCATCATGGGCCTGATCGGTACCCGTTCGCTGGATACCACTATTCCCGGCATCATCGAATTGGTTGAACGTGCGGAAGGGCGTATTTCGAACGGCCTGAAAGCCTACGATGCCCTGCAGCAGATACGCGCACAAGGCGGCACGAAAAATATCTCGCATGAGTTGCGTGCGCAGTTTGAAGATAACGGCGGCGATCTCGGTTATGCCTTGCTGTTGCGCCGCTATGTGGATGATCCATTGAAGGCCACGCCGGAGCAAATCCAGAAAGCGGCCTGGGATACGGTGCCGCATGTGTGGCCATTATTCTGGAGCTTCCGCATCATGGTGGCGATCGGCATGTTCATGATCGCGCTGACGGCAACCTTCTTTGTGTTGTCGGCACGTCGCCAACTGGATCGTTATCGCTGGCTGCTCAAGGTCGCAGTGTGGTCGATCCCATTGCCGTGGATCGCGATTGAAGCCGGCTGGCTGGTCGCAGAGTTTGGACGGCAGCCATGGGTGATTGAAGGGGTCTTGCCGACAGCTGTTGCGGTATCCAATCTGGGTATCAAAACCTTGCTGATTACGCTCGCCGGTTTCGTTGCGATTTACACAGTATTGCTGATCATTGAGCTGAAGCTGCTGTTCAAAATAATACGCAAGGGTCCTGTCGATGAGCATAAACCTACTGAAGGCGTCAATGTAGTACACGCCAACCCTCCGTCCGCACCAACTTCCGTCGTGGAGCCACTATGATTTTGCACACACTTATCGACTATGACATTTTGCGTCTGATCTGGTGGGCCCTGATCGGGGTACTGCTGGTCGGTTTCGCCGTGACGGATGGTTTTGACCTCGGTAGCGGCATCCTCTTGCCATTTGTTGGCCAGACTGATGTGGAACGGCGTGTCGTCATCAATAGCGTCGGACCGGTATGGGAAGGCAATCAAGTCTGGCTGATCCTGGGCGGCGGTGCGATTTTCGCTGCATGGCCACAGCTATACGCGGTGGCTTTCTCTGGCTTTTACCTGGCGATGTTTGCCATCCTGACCGGCCTGATCTTGCGCCCGGTGGCGTTCAAATTCCGCAGCAAGCGAGAAGATCCGGCCTGGCGTGCACGCTGGGATTGGGTCTTGTTCTTCAGCGGTTTTGTGCCGACGCTGATCTTTGGCGTGGCGCTTGGCAATGTGTTGCAGGGTGTGCCGTTCCGTCTTGATTCCAGCATGCATATTTTTTATGACGGTAGCTTCTTTGGCTTGCTTAATCCGTTTGCCGTGTTGTGTGGATTGGTCTCGATTGCGATGCTGGTGATGCATGGCAGTGCCTGGTTACAGCTGAAGACAGATGGTGCAGTAGCAGGGCGTGCACGCAACTACGGCAGTGTGGCAGCGCTGGGTACCTTCCTGTTCTATGCAGTGGCTGGTTTATTGCTGTGGAAGTACATCAATGGTTATCGCATCAGTAGCGAGATCGATCCGTTCGGTCCATCGAATCCCTTGCTGAAAACGGTGGAAGGTCATGCCGGTGCATGGTTCGCCAACTATGCGGCGTATCCATGGACGATGGCGGCACCGATAGCTGGCCTGGTCGGCGCGTTGGGTGCTTTCATCGGTCTGCGTTTCCGTCGCGAGATTTTTGCCTTGCTGTGCAGCAGCCTGAGTATTACCGGCATCATCCTCAGCGTAGGCGCTTCGATGTTCCCGTTCATCCTGCCTTCGTCTATCGATCCGCGCGCCAGCCTGACAGTATGGGATTCGTCATCCAGTCACCTGACGCTATTCATCATGCTGGTAGTAACTGCGGTCTTTATCCCGCTGATCGTGGCCTACACCACTTGGGTGTATCACGTGCTGTGGGGCAAGGTGGATGAGAAAGAGATACGTGAAGAAACCGGACACGCTTATTGAGTCACGGGCAATTTATAGTTGCTGCCGCCCGCGGGTGGCAGCACAGACGAACTAACGATAAGGAAAAATATTATGTGGTATTTCTCTTGGATGCTGGGTTTACCCCTTGCAGCCGCTTTCGCGGTGCTGAATGCGATGTGGTACGAACTGATGGACGATGACGCGATTCGTAAAGAGAAGTTAAACAAGCCGTCATAATTTGTAGTCCCGGAATGGACGTGCGTTGTTGGGTTTATTCGCTGTCTATGCATGTCCATTCCCGCCAGACGGCGTAAAATCGATACCCTTGCATATCCGTTGAGGCTGGCGTCCAGGTCAATAGTTCGGGCCGATAATTGTCCGCGGCGGATAGGCACTCATACTCAGGCGCTGCACGTGTTGTGATATTCGGCGGCGCTTTAGCTGATTTGGCTATTCTTGAAACCAGGGTTAGATGCACACCGTCACGATCATCCTCATTTTGCTTCTTGCCGTGGTGGCGAGCGCCTTTGTAGCTCGCCTGCTGCCGATTAAAGTCCCCTTGCCGCTGGTCCAGATTGCCACTGGCATCGTCCTGTCCTACGGTTTCGGGATTAGTGTGCCGCTGGACCCGGAGTTCTTTTTCCTGTTTTTCATTCCGCCTTTGCTCTTCCTTGATGGCTGGCGTATCCCCAAAAGTGCTTTCTTTCGTGACGCCCGTCCCATCGTGACGCTGGCGATTGGCCTGGTGCTGTTTACCGTGGTCGGCATGGGTTACTTCATACACTGGATGATTCCGGCAATTCCGCTGGCGGCTGCGTTTGCGCTGGCCGCGATCCTGTCTCCGACTGATCCGGTAGCGGTATCTGCGATTGCCTCGCAAAGCCCGATTCCGTCGCGCCTGATGCATATCCTGGAAGGCGAGTCGCTGCTCAATGATGCGTCCGGCCTGGGGTGCTTCCGCTTTGCGGTGGCGGCGGTGATTACCGGTAGTTTTTCATTGCTGGATGCTTCGCTGGAATTCCTGCAGGCGGCCGGTGGTGGTTTGCTGGTAGGTATTGCAGTGGCCTGGCTGATCGGTATTTTGAATCGCTGGCTGGTGGCAGCCGTGGGTGAAGATCCCGGCACCCAAATCCTGATTAGTTTGCTGGTGCCGTTCGCGGCTTACCTGGGTGCCGAGCATATCGGCAGTTCCGGCATCCTGGCCGCTGCGGCCGCTGGTATCACCATGCACTACGCTGACCTGGTTGGACGGCGGCTGGCCGCTACGCGCATGCAGCGACGTGCGGTGTGGGACACCATACAGATGGCCTTGAATGGTGTGATCTTTGTGATCCTGGGCGCGCAACTGCGTGCGACGGTGGAGGGTTTGCCGGGAATTGCAATAGAAATGGGCCTGGGTACTGCGTGGTGGCTGGCATTTTATGTGTTGGCGATTACCGTGGTATTGGCGGTGCTGCGCTTCCTGTGGGTGTGGGGCTCGCTGAAATTTACCGTGTTCAAGGGCAAGCGCAAGGATGTCGAGGAAATCATCAAGCC
>JBEBUE010000151.1:0-6799 GCA_040393485.1 Herminiimonas sp. | reverse complement strand
GATGGTGGAAATAACATCGCGTACCTTGAATGGTTTCAGTAAAACCCGTGAGACTTGCAAGATCTTCAGGCGTTCGGCTAATTCTTCATTGCAGGCCGGTGTGATGACGACTATCGGCATATTGGGCTGATTATTGAACGATGCATTACGCAGTTCGTATAAAAACTTTAGATCAGTTACCTCATCCTCTATCGTTGTAATTAAACCGGCGAATTCTTCGTTCCCTAGATAGTGCTGGGCATTGTGTACGTTGGATGCTTTCCTGACGATTGCCAGATCCAACTGGCGAGCAGTGAGCGCAATCACGCTGCCCGCCATATGATTTTTTTCGACTAGCAAGATACGCGGTAGTTTGCTTTGCATATTACATGCCCGCTATCGGATTTTGTTGAGCCAGCTCTTCAACTACCAAATCCCGCAATGATGCAAGAATCGCCAGATCCACCTTGTCCAGCGTGCGTGGCGTGCGATCAATCAGGCAGATGGTGCCGATATTCTCGCCGGACGGCAGTTGCAAAGGTGCGCCGGCATAAAATCTGATCAAAGGTTGACCCGTTACCAGCGGGTTATCGCTAAAGCGCGCATCCTGGCGTGCATCGACAACCACCATGGTTTCATCTGCCAGGATAGCGTGGCCACAAAATGAAATGTCACGCGAGGTTTCGCAAACATCGAGTCCGATGCTGGCCTTGAACCATTGTCGCTCTGCATCTACCAAGGTAATGAGGGCAATGGGCACATCGAATTCTTGCGAGGCAAACGAGACTATGCGGTCAAATCTTTCTTCCGGTGGGGTATCAAGAATCAACAACTGATGGAGTGCATGCAGTCGGTCATCTTCATTCACAGGAATCGGCGCTGTCATCATCGTACTGTTCGCTTCACGGTAAAGACGTTATTGGGTGGTTAGTTGATTTTCTGGTTGTAGACGACAACTGTCAACTGATATGTATTTGTAATCAAATGGTATTGATACCGTATCGAGCGATGTGTGATGACTGCGCAGCTTCGCTATTGCCCCCCGCTTTCTGCTTTCCCGAAAGATGTGAGTTAAACAAAAAAATCACCTGGACGGATGACTTTTAATATGCGTGATGGAGGAGACGGGAATCTCCAGACTATGCGTTTGCAAGCGCATTTTGCGCTGCGCTTGCTATCTGCATATAGTTAAAAAAGAACCAGAACAATAGAGCCGGCAACGATCAGTGTTGCTCCTAATGCGGCTGTCCATGTGAGTTTTTCACCTAACACTAGCACCGCCAGCACGATGGCAATAGCCACACTCAATTTGTCGACGGGTGCAACTTTACTGACCGGACCGAGTTGTAGCGCACGGTAGTAACAAAGCCACGACGCGCCGGTAGCTATACCAGACAAGATCAGGAACACCCAATTTTTGCCACCGATAGTGGCCGGATACTGCCATTCATTGCGCATGGAAATGATCAGTGTACACATGAGCAGGATCACTATGGTACGTATAAACGTTGCTAAATCGGAATTCAGGTCGGTAACACCGAGCTTTCCGAAAATTGCAGTCAAAGCAGCAAAGAAGGCAGAGGCAAGGGCGTAGTAAATCCAGTTGGATTGAATTTGCATGGTGGGCTTCCGGTTTAGTCTTGTTATCCGCTCAGGCCTGACTCGAAGTTGGCTTGTCGTGTCGGATCCATCCTAGTAAGGCGGGTAGGATGGATAACATTACGATCCCTAGTATGACTATCGTCAAATTTTTATTCACCCATGGAATTGTCCCGAATAAATGTCCCGCTAACAGCAATGATCCGACCCATAGAGTGCCACCACTGATGTTGTAGGCAAAGAAGGTGCGTATCGGCATATTTCCCATGGCAGCTACAAATGGTGCCAGCGTACGGACTATGGGGACGAAGCGCGCGAGCACGATGGTCTTGCCGCCATGTTTTTCAAAGTAGGCATGTGTCTGAGTGATGTGTACCGGCTTGATGTAAGGAATGCGATTTGTATCTACGGCTCTTTTGCGAAGCACAGTGCCGATCGTGTAGTTGATTGCGTCCCCGAGGATGGCGGCACTGCTGAGGAGGAAAAATAAAGCCCAGGGATCAAATACGTTTTTAGCTGCCAGCGCACCCGCAACGAACAGTAACGAGTCCCCGGGCAGGAATGGCATCAAGACGAGTCCGGTCTCGATCAAGATCACGATAAACAGCAGCAGGTAGATCCAGATGCCATACATTGTCGCCAACTCAGCGAGATGTATGTCTATATGCAGGAACCAGTTGGAAAGCAGATCGATAAATGTTTGCATGAGATATTAATTCATAGATTGAAAATTTTCGCTTATCAAAATAGATGAGGCAACGTTAAGAACAGGTAAAACTGTTCTTAAGCACTACTTAAGTATCCATCGTTAATCTGGCGCCTCCTGTGTGGATATGGAGCGAGAAATGATGAATATTCCAAGGGCATTTACTATCTTTTACCCATTGGCGCGGAGTCTGGCATGAGGCTCGGCAACGTATGGGCTGGATCGGCCTATGGCGTGAATGCGTCTGCTGAGGAGGCATCGCTTTCCAGGACTGATTATCTCCGTACGTTTGCAGTCGTCACATTGATACTGCTGACTTATCGCTTAATCTTGATGTGGATGTTGCCACTGGCAGATACGACCGAAGCCAGGTACGGTGAAATCGCCAAGTTGACATTGACGCATGGTTTTTGGTTGATGCCACACATTGATGTAGATACTCCATTTTTCGCCAAGCCCCCTCTGTCTAGCTGGGCGGCGGCGGTGTCCATGTATGTATTTGGCATCAACGAATTTGCTGCCCGCTTACCTTCGTTGCTGGCTTCCATGTTGACGGCATGGCTAGCGCTCAAATTTGCTGCGCGCTATCAGATGCAACGTTGCTGGCTCGTCTTGCCTGTGTTGGCAAGTTGTCCGCTGTTCTTCATCAGTGCTGGCGCCGTGATGACAGATGCGATTCAAATGAGTGTGGTAACTGCCGCGCTCTATTTTTCCTGGCGCTGTATAGAACCGGAAGCAGATGGCAGGCCACGGAACGCGCGACGCTATTGGCGGCTGGCATTTTGGACTATGGTCGGGATAGGAGCCTTGTGTAAAGGCCTGGCAGACTGGGCTTTGATTGGCATGCCCTTGTTTGCCTATGCGATGCTGGAGCGCAGGCCGCTAGCCATATTCCGGGCCTTGTTTGATTGGGCAGGTGTATTGCTGGCACTTTGTATATTCATACCTTGGTATCTCGCAGCTGAGTATGCGAATCCCGGCTTTCTTAACTACTTTATCGTTGGCGAGCATTTCTCACGTTTCCTGATCCCGGCCTGGAAGGGCGACCGTTACGGCAATGCCCATGTGGAGCCATTGGGCACGATATGGTTGTTCTGGGCTGCGGCCATACTTCCTTGGCTGGGCGTATTCCTGACACGCGTGTGGCAACTATTCCGTGGACGTGTCGCGCAGCTAGAGCCCTTGGAACGTTTCTTATGGTGTGCGATCCTGACGCCGCTCGTCTTCTTTAGTTTCGCGCACAACATCATCTGGACATATGGTCTGACAGCGATCGTACCTTTTTCTGTCATGGTGGCGCGTTGGCTGGACAGGCTTCCCACAGAAAAAATGAAATGGGTTTGTATTGCATATACCGTCTTGAGCATGGCAGCGATTCTTTGTTACCCGCTTATCCTCAGCAATGTCAGTGGCAATTCGGAGCGCGATCTTGTCGCCGTTTTTCATCGTGAAGCACCTGCCAAAGCCGCATTGCTATACAGGCTCAAACCTTCCTACTCTGCAGCTTTCTATGGCGGTGATGAAATTCGTTATCAGCCGTTACAAGCGACATTGGCAACGGAGGATTATGGATCTGCTCTCGAAGTAGTTGATAACGCTCATCTCGGTGCCGGGAAAATTTACTTTCGGGGGACGCGTCACTCGCTTGTCAGCGAAAGATAAAATTTGATGTCGGTGGAGCCTATTGAGTTTCCTGCTATAGGCTTGCAAGTGCACATTGTATGCGTCGTGAACTGTTGACTTTTTCTCGCATACCGTGAATTCAATACCATTAACGTTACTGCCAATAAAAAAAGCCACCCGAAAGGGAGCTTTCAGCATTAGTGGTGGATGTGGGGAATCTCCCGGCTATGCGCTTGCAAGCGCATATCGCTCAGCCAGCACAACGCATGCGTTGTGCAACCCTGGCTTCGCCCCGCGTCCAGCGGGTTCAATTCTGCAAACGTCTATGCAAAAAAAGGCCATCCTGACGGATGACCTTTTATATCTGGTGGTGCGGCGGGAATCGAACCGTAGACCACAGACCTTTATAAATCAAAAGGGGGCTATGCCCTGTGGTGCATGGCGCCATCGTTAGTCTTGGCGCAATTGGCTATGCCGGATACAAACTGATCCGGCCTTAACGCGACGGAGTGGGCTGCATGGCAAAGGCGGCAACCCGGTCGTACGATCCGTCAAATCCCAACGCACACAATGGTAAGCAGGATTGTGTTCTAAACGCGGATCAGTTTTCGATGCAAATCAACAGGCGCTCATTTGACCACTTGTTGTACCTTGCCAGATCAGAATGCCCAGTTCATCCTAATCGATGCAGTTTGATTCAGATAGCCAGTGCGACCTTCGGCGCCATAGCGCAGGTTGATCTCCGTACCATTCAACGTTGTGTGGGTATAGCCGATGCCGCCACGTATCAACCAAGGGGAATGATCAATACCGGCTGTGGCGAAAGCTTGTCCTGGCGCACCTGCATAGGTTGCGACGATATTGCCGCTTTTGTTGATGGTGTCGTAAGCGATACCGACATTGACGTCGATACGTGACGCGGGTGAGAAGCGGTGTCGCAGGTTTGCTTCAGCGCCGAGCAATAAGGCGTCAGTGGTGTTTGATGCAACTTGCAAATTCAATGCATTCGCTCCGGTCTCGCTGTAAGCCTGTGATCTGATCCAGGTGTAATCGGCGCGCAGTGCCGGTGTCAGTGTGGTTTTCTCACTCAATGCAATTTGCTGTGCGATGCTCGCACCGACGTGGGCACTGTAGCTATGGTAGTCGGCAGTCGCCGTGCGATGCAAGCCGCCAAAGCTGAGCTGGCGCGTATTCGCATTGTTGCTCATGCCAATATCCGCTTGCCAGGCCACGCTGCGATCATGACCGATATCCTTGCTACCATAAGCACTTACAACATGGGAATCGATATTGGCGCGTTGTGCCGTTCCGCTCAGATCCGTATTGCCGCCAAGCGAGGTCTTTGCATAAGCGTAAGCCAAACCAAAGCGCGCATCTGGCGACACGTCTGCATCAGCACCAAACGCCAGGCCCCAGCTATCTGCACTAAAGCCGGATATGCCGCTGCGATCATCCTGTTCCGCGCGCGAGCCAAAGCCACGTGTCCATACTTGTTTGTTCGTCAGTGCATCACCCGATGACAGGCCTGTGCCGCCCCCGTTACGATTCCTGATCACATTCTGGAAGGTGCCCAGCGTGGCCTGGAGCGCCTGCGTGCCCGATATCAAGGGCAAGGTCTACATCGCAGCGCGTGACACGTCGCGATTGTTCGATAACCGACCCAATGCATTCACTACATTATTCATGTCGCCTGTCGCACCGCCATTCACCAGACCATCCAGTACCTGTGCCGCACCCAGGCCTGACCATGCACCGTTGCCACGGATGGCAGCCTGGATTCCGGTACTGCTATTTACACTCGTCAGCAAATCGACACGATTGTTGTTGATGAGCGCACGGAAGTTGAAGAGAGCCGAATTATCGGTGACGTTAAAGCTGGACGCATTCAGGGTGCCTGCCGTTATAACTCCGCCCAGTGTCAGATTTGGCGCCAGGGTATTGATCGTTGCCACATCGACATTGATATGCGCATCGGGACTAAAAGTGGCCGTGCCGGTCACGTTCAATTGGCCGTACTCGCCGGCGTTGGTTCCTGCTGCACCTACAGTCAGCGTCTGATGGCTACTTTGGTTGTAGCTGTCGAACTGTAGCGTACCGCCAGCAATCGTAGTATCGCCGGCATAGGTATTGGCGCCAGCGATGGACAGTATTCCGCTGCCCAGCTTGGTCAAACCACCCGATCCGGCAAGGATACCTGCCGTGTTGTTGATACCGACGTTGTAGATTTGCGTGTCGAAGAAGGCGCCTTGCGCACCGATGCGGATGTCGCCGACTGCTAAACCAACGAGGAAGTTGGATTGTGCTGCGGCCGCACGGAGGATGCCGCCGTTCCAGTTAAAGGCGCTGATACCTGCTCCGTTTGCCGTCAGATAATTAGTGGAAAGCGTGCCGCGTGCACTATTCGTACCGTTGAGATTGAGTATGCCGTTGCCGGTAGTCGATAGGATGATGACAGCACTGCTGACCAGTCCGCCATTTTCGATGTTCAGCGTGCCGGTGCCGTTCTGGGTAACAAAAATAGGGCCTGAATTTTGCCAGATTGAGCCAGCCCCGGTTACAGTAGCTGTACCGACCCCGGAGGAGAAGCTGCTGATACTTCCGAACTGACTGATAACTTTTCCACCATCTTCGATGGTGAACGTGCCAGTACCGCCATTACCAATTAAAAGACTTGTTGCGTTTTCCCAGACTGAGCCAGCTCCGGTCACGATGACTGTACCGCTGCTGCCTAAGTTATCCCCGATAGAAGCATTGTCATTTGTTACCCTCGCGCCGGCTTCGATGTGGAGCGAGCCTTTGCCGAAAGAGCCAACAAAAAGATTACCTGAGTTTTCCCAGCTTGAACCAGCTCCGTTCACCGTCGCGGTACCGACGCCGCCACTCAAACGGCCG
>JBEBUE010000150.1:0-6814 GCA_040393485.1 Herminiimonas sp. | reverse complement strand
CGACGTCCCGGTGCAAAGTAAGGATTGGCCAGCAAGGCGGAATGACGAGCCGTACCCAGCGCCTTTAAATAAGCAGTCTGTATCGTACGACGGTGACGCAAGTTATCACGCATCACCAGCCCCGCCACCATGGGCTCGCCCGCATCGCTCGGCTTATTCTGGCGCAGCTCCTTGAACGTCGCCCAGCGCGTGCGCCAACTCAGGCTGCCCAGGCGCGCCCAATGCACGGCGACTTCCCAATGTATGGTTGCCACCAAAGGCCCCGTCACACGCACGGCAAAGTCCCAGCGTGGTGCAGGCAAGGTTATCCTGGCATCACCATCATCATGCATATCATCGACGATGTTCAGGCCACCGAGGAAGGCCTCGACGCGATCGACTACACATACCTTGCGATGCATGCGGGCGATGCCGCGGATGAAGAGCGGATTAAAACTGCGATGGCCGACGCCATGCTTTTGGAACTCCCTGTGCAACAAGGCAGACTCCTTGTTACCAGTACCCAGCCAGTCAGTCAGCACATTCACGATGACGCCGCGTTGCACTGCGCGTATCAGGGCTTCCTTGACCAAATTCGAAGTCGCATCGTCGGCGAAGATGTACGTTTCGAGATAGATTTCCTGCGTCGCGTTATCAATTGCCCGGATCAATGCCGGAAAGTATTCACCGCCACAATGCAGGAGCTGGATCTCGTTATTGCCGGTGAAACTGACTGAACGCATAAGCAGGGATGCCTTGCAATGAATGGTGAGTCGGTATGCTGGCTGTAATACAGGCGGGAATATGCAAACCGTCCCATGCCAACTGTTTTATAAGCGCATCACTGGATGCGCCCGCCGTTCTATCGACGGCAAATCTGACCAAATACTATTTGAGGCGCAGGGTAGCGACCAGAGGAGCATGATCAGACAGCTTCGCCCACATTGCCCCATGCAAGACTTCCGCTGATTCTACTTTGAAACCGCGCACATAAATCCGGTCCAGCCGCAAAAATGGCATCGCGGCCGGGAAAGTACGGGCGGGTTGTATCTTCGGCCCCCGACCGGCCAGTTGACGGATATAGGTACCAAAACCACGCTTGACGAGGTTTTCATCATAGACCTCGTTCACACCCAGGCGCGCGCGCAACTCTTCACTCAGGTCATTACTCCAGTCATTGAAGTCGCCGGCAATGATGAGGGGTTCATCCGGCTTCGCCGAATTGGTCACGGCTTCGATCAACGCTTCCGTCTGGCGCTTGCGACTGCCGGCAAACAAACCAAGGTGGATCACGAAACAATGCACTTCCGCTTCCGGCGCCCGCACTACGCAATGCAGGATGCCGCGCGATTCGTATCGGTGATCAGAGATGTTTTGGTTGCGCGATGACAGGATCGGATAGCAGCTCAGCAAAGCATTGCCGTGATGACCGTGATCGTAGACCGCGTTCATGCCATATGCACATTCATGCGAATCACCAGCGAGGAAATCCTGCTGTGATAGCTCTGGCCAGTCAGTCGCATGCTTGAGCGCATGCAGATCGTGCCGCCCTTGCACCTCCTGCAGGAACAACACGTCGGACTTCATCGCATTAATCGCCTGCTTAAGGGCGTGTATGCGCGGGCGACTGCCGAAAGAAGACACACCTTTATGTATGTTGTACGTCGTGATGCGTAATTGCATGCTGTTGTATGGCCCAAGTCTTAAACGTAAGTTAAAAACCAAAACCCATCAGATGAAAATCTATCCGCTTCAAATTTTCATATGCATGGGGAGCTGCAGAATCGCTTCGGCATTCGACGAAGAGAAACACCTGTCAGCAGCCTCGCGATGCGGCAACCAAATAAAATTCAGATGCTCGCGCGGCGCCAGCACTATCGGTATCTCACGCGGAACCCGCAAACCAAACACATGCTCGGTATTGCGCGTCACGCCTGGTGCATAGCGGTGACGCCACACAGGATAGATTTCATAAACGTTGGAAAGTTGCCAGTCCTGTAAATTTTCCAGCGGGACGATAGCGGACGCGGCAGGAGTCATGGCAGGCTCAGATAAATTCTGTACAACAATACCTGTTTCCTCTGCCACTTCTCTGACAGCGGTTTCCAGCAAGAGTTCGTTTTCCTCATCCTTGGAGCCGGTCACCGATTGCCAGAAACCCGGTCGGTCAGCTCGCTCTATCAGCAAAACTTCCATCTCGGCGGTATGGATGACAACCAGTACTGATTCAGGAATTTTGTATTGCGCAGTCATTACAAATCACTACTTTCAGACGGCAAACGAATGGGAATGAAAAAGATGCAAAAAAGGCGCGGAATCCCGCGCCTTTTTATTATGCCGTAAAAACGTGCTTACGCTTTGACTGCAGGTTCTACATTGCGCAGACGGATATGCAATTCGCGCAATTGCTTCTCATCCACTTCCGACGGTGCTTGTGTCAACAGACATTGCGCGCGCTGGGTTTTCGGGAAAGCGATGACGTCACGGATCGATTCTGCACCGGTCATCATGGTGACGATACGGTCCAGACCAAACGCCAGGCCACCATGTGGTGGCGCGCCATATTGCAATGCATCCAGCAGGAAGCCGAATTTCAGTTGCGCTTCTTCGGCACCGATCTTCAATGCGCGGAATACTTTGCTTTGTACGTCAGCACGGTGGATACGGACCGAACCGCCGCCCAGTTCCCAACCGTTGAGAACCATATCGTAGGCTTTGGCGATACATTTGCCCGGATCGGTTTCCATCAAATCTTCGTGACCATCTTTTGGTGCGGTGAACGGATGATGGGTCGCCGACCAGCGTTGGTTTTCTTCGTCGAATTCGAACATCGGGAAATCCACGACCCACAATGGACGCCATTCGTCGTCGAACAAACCGCTCTTCTTGCCGAAATCGCTGTGACCGACTTTGACGCGCAATGCGCCAATCGCATCGTTGACGACCTTGGCTTTGTCTGCGCCGAAGAAAATCAGATCGCCATCTTGTGCACCGGTTGCTTCGATGATTTTTGCCAATGCTTCGTCGTGGATATTTTTGACGATAGGCGATTGCAGGCCGTCACGGCCTTTGGCTTTTTCATTCACCTTGATGTAAGCCAGACCCTTAGCGCCGTAGATCGCAACGAACTGGGTGTACGCATCGATCTCGGAACGCGGCATCGCGCCGCCGCCTGGAACGCGCAGACCGACTACGCGGCCGCCTTCCATATTGGCAGCACCGGAGAACACTTTGAATTCGACATCTTTCATGATGTCGGTCAGGTCAGTAAATGCGAGCTTGACGCGCATGTCTGGTTTGTCGGAACCATACAAGCCCATCGCGGTTGCGTAATCCATGACCGGGAATGGGTTAGGCAGATCCACATTCAGTGCGTTCTTGAAGACCAGACGGATCATGTTTTCAAACAGGTCACGAATTTCCTGTTCGCTCATGAACGATGTTTCGCAATCGATCTGGGTAAATTCAGGCTGGCGGTCAGCGCGCAAATCTTCATCACGGAAGCACTTAGTGATTTGATAGTAGCGGTCGAAGTTGGCAACCATCAGCAATTGCTTGAACAATTGCGGCGATTGCGGCAACGCGAAAAAGTGACCAGCGTTAACACGGGATGGCACCAGGTAATCGCGCGCGCCTTCCGGGGTCGACTTGGTCAGCATCGGTGTTTCGATGTCGATGAAGCCTTGTGCATCTAGGAACTTACGCACTTCCATCGTGACCTTGTAACGCAGGCGCAGATTGTTTTGCATTTGCGGACGACGCAGGTCCAGCACGCGATGTGTCAGGCGTGTGGTTTCCGAAAGATTGTCGTCATCCAGCTGGAACGGTGGCGTAACCGACGCGTTCAATACCTCCAGTTCGTGCGCCAGCACTTCGATCTTGCCCGAAGTCAGGTTGGCGTTGCTGGTGCCTTCAGGACGGCTGCGTACTACGCCGGTGATGCGCAGGCAGAACTCATTGCGAACGGCTTCCGCTGCCTTGAATACATCGACGCGATCCGGATCGCAGACGACCTGCACCAGACCTTCGCGATCGCGCAAGTCGATGAAGATAACGCCGCCGTGGTCACGACGACGATGTACCCAGCCGCACAGGCTGACAGTTTGGTCGAGCAGCGCTTCAGAGGTAAGGCCGCAGTAATGAGTTCGCATAGACATAGTGAATTTCCAGTTTCAAGTTCTTTTGACGCAATCGCTGTAGTACGCGATCGTTAATTATTGTGGGGTATCGTTCGTTTGCGTTTGATTCGGATCAACGATGAGTTTCTTTTCCTGGTGCTCCGGCGTCACAACACCCATGGAGACGATGTATTTCAACGCTTCATCGACACTCATATCGAGTTCGACCGTATCTGCGCGCGGAATCATCAGGAAGAAACCCGAAGTCGGGTTAGGCGTAGTCGGTACATATACGCTGACATAGTCGCCGACCAGATGATTACGCACGTCACCGCCCGGTGCACCGGTCAGGAAAGCAATGGTCCAGGCACCCTTGCGCGGATATTCGATCAACAGCGCTTTGCGGAAAGCATTGCCGGACGACGAAAACAGCGTATCCGAGACTTGCTTGACGCTGGAGTAGATCGTGTTAAATACAGGGATGCGATGCAGGATGGACTCCCACAAGGCGACGACGCGATTACCGATGAAGTTACGGGTCGCGAGACCGGTCAGGAAGATGACCAGCAAGGTCAGTATGGTACCGAGACCCGGTATCGCAAAACCGAACAATGCTTCCGGACGCCAGCGCGCAGGCAGCAAGAGCAGCGACTGGTCCATCGTACCGACGATCAGGTTCAACACCCACAAGGTAATTGCGAGCGGAACCAGGATCAATAAACCGGTAACAAAATATTTACGCATGATTTTCTACCGTAAGAATCGTGCCGCTACGATGCGACACGACGAAATAATTATCAGGAATCGGAGCTGCCTGTCGCCGCACTGGCTGCAGGCGCGGCAGGTGCCGGAGCTGCTGCCGGTGCATTATCAGCCTTCGGCGCATCAGCCGCCGTGGACGAAACCGCAGGTGCAGTCGTACCGCCCTGGCCGCCACGGAAATCCGTCACATACCAGCCGGTACCCTTGAGCTGGAAACCAGCAGCTGTCAGTTGTTTTTTGAAGGTCGCCTTGCCGCAAGTCGGGCAATCGGTCAGCACCGGGTCAGATATCTTTTGCAATACATCTTTGGCAAAACCACACGCTTCGCAGCGGTACGCATAAATCGGCATGAAAAAATTCCCGCAAAAATCATCCAAAACCCTGAATTATAAAGGTTTTCTGCCCTGTTTTAACGCTGACTTTCAAGTCAACGCCTGCCGGGCGTCGCTTTTGCCCTAAAAGGCATCCATCAGCAGAAAAGTCCCCGTCTCGCGCTGGTAACTGTCTATCAGCGGAACCAGGCGGCGGAAGTGTTCTGTCTGGCAATGGGCGTCCAAAGCTTGTCGATCCGGCCACTCTTCTATGAAAACAAAATGCCCGGGATCTTTTTGGTCGATATAAAGATTGTACGAAATACAATCTTTTTCCAGGCGCGTCTGTGCCACCAGTTCTTCGTACAGCGGCCGGACAGTTTCTATGCACTCGGGGCGGATGAAATCCTGCGCGATTACTTTCAGCATGTGCACGTCATCCGCAGTCGCCGCCGCTTACCTGACACGAATTTCCGTCCAGACGCGATTCAGCGCACGACGTTGTTTGCTATTTAAATCCTTCAGCATTTCCAGCTTCGCGCTTTCGGCCTTATCCGGGAATATTTCCTTGTTCTTCGCTATTTCCGGCTCGATGAACGGCAGCGCTGCGCTGTTTGGATTGCCGGTGCCCAGCATATTGGTCAACTCCGCCGAGTTCTTGCCGTCCAGCACCAGGTTGATGAATTGAAGTGCGAGGTCGGGACGCGGCGCATCTTTCGGAATCACTAGACTGTCGAGCGACATCGCCGCACCTTCCTTCGGCAAAGCGTGGCGGATGCGGAATTTGCGTCCAGCCTTTTGTGCATCGAGGTCCGCCTGGAAAATATCGCTGGAGTAACCGTGTACCAGCCAGATATCACCAACCGTCAGACCCTTGATGTAACTGGTGCCGTTGAACGCAGCCCAGTAGGGCTTGGCCTTCAGGATCATATTCTTTGCTTCTTCCCAATGCTTTTCATCGGTGTCATTGATGGAATAGCCGAGGTACTTCAATGCCGCAGCCATCAATTCATTCGCCGAATCAAGCACGGTGACCTTGCCCTTGATCTTCTTCAGGATGGCAGGATCAAAAATGGCCGCCCAGCTATTTACCTGTATTCCCAGCTCTTTCATCTTTTGCTCGTTGTAACCAAGCATGGTGATGGTGTACGCATACGGTACCGAATACTGATTACCTTTATCGAAATCGGTATTCAGATACTGCGGATTCAGATTCTTGAAATTCGTCAGCTTGCTTTTGTCGAGCGGCTGCAAAGCGCCCTGCCGGATCAGGGACTGCAGTGCGTTACCGGTCGGCACGATCAGGTCATAACCTTTCGCACCTGCGGCCAGCTTCGCCAGCATTTCTTCATTGTCGCCGTAATAGCTTTGCACCAGCTGGCATTTGCAGCTAGCTTCGAAACGGCGCACCGTCTCATCCGAGATGTAATTATTCCAGTTATACAAATGCAGCTTGCCCTGCGCCTGTGCAGAGACGGCGGACAAGGCAAGCAACAGGATGACGAATAATTTTTTCATGGCTCATCCAGAGTAGAAGTCAGGAACGGAATGCGCTCGGCGATAGCTTGGAAGCGATCACAATCAGGAACAGGGTCAAGGCCATCAACAGCGTGGAAACTGCATTCACTTCCGGCGTCACCGCAA
>JBEBUE010000149.1:0-6837 GCA_040393485.1 Herminiimonas sp. | reverse complement strand
GATATTCGTCGCCATACCGACCGCAATACCGGACGAGCCGTTGATCAGCAGGTTAGGAATACGCGTCGGCAGTACCGAAGGCTCTTTTTCCTTGCCGTCGTAGTTCGGTACGAAGTCGACGGTTTCCTTGTCCAGATCGGCCAGCAATTCACCAGCGATTTTATCCAGGCGACACTCGGTGTAACGCATAGCCGCTGCGTTATCGCCGTCGATGGAGCCGAAGTTACCCTGCCCGTCCACCAGCATATAGCGCAGCGAGAACGGCTGTGCCATACGCACCAGCGTGTCGTAAATCGACGCGTCGCCGTGCGGGTGATACTTACCCATGGTTTCACCGACCACGCGCGCGCATTTTACGAACGGGCGATTCCACACATTATTCATTTCATGCATGGCAAACAACACCCGGCGATGCACCGGCTTCAAGCCATCACGCACATCGGGCAATGCGCGGCCAACGATCACGCTCATCGCGTAATCGAGGTAGCTCTTGCGCATCTCTTCTTCGAGTGAAATAGGAATTGTTTCTTTAGCGAATTGATCCATTGGCGTTTCGTCTGGTCTTTGGCTAGGGGTTTTAATAATGAAGAATCGCTTGAGCAGTAAAGCTTAGTAACGGGCGATCCGGCAAATCGTAAGATTTTAACACGGCGGAGGCATCCGCTCCCCGCTTTCGGCATTCCGGGAGCTTTAGCCGCGACGACCATTGCGGTCCCGTAGCCGGAAGAAAATATGTTTAAATGCTGACTGTCAAAAATTTGCTGTTTTTTCGGCACTCATCTATTAACAAGAATTAACAAGAATTAACAAGAGAAAAACATGATCAACAAAGTGGTCCTTGGTTTGCTGCTTGGCGCCTCCGCATCCTATGTCGCCGCGCAAACCGATATTCAGGTCCCTGCAAACAATGCTTATACTCAGGACAGCCGCGGTGTAGTGACGCGCAGTGCCTATGGCCTGTGCTGGCGTTCCGGCACATGGACACCAGCGGATGCGGTCCCGGGTTGCGATGGCGCACTGGTCTCTCCGATCCCGAATCCAATCGCACCGGAAGTGGCCAGCCATCTGGACGGTAAGGTTGCACCGGTTACAGTCGCCGCGAACTCTTGCGATTTCTCTATCGCACTGGAAAGCGACCAGACTTTTGGCCTGAACCAGGCAGTATTAAATAGAGCAGCCAAAAATCGTATTGATCGCGATGTCCTACCTAAGTTAACCGCCTGCAACGGCAGCGGCAGCATGACAATTACCGGATACACGGATCTGCTGGGCAACGCGCACTCCAACCAGGCCTTATCGGAAAAACGGGCCGCGGCGGTTGCCGACTACCTAAAGAAAAAGGGCGTGACGGTCAATATGACGGTGGTTGGTGCAGGCGCAACAGAGCCAGTCAAGGAATGTGACAGCAAATTAAGCCGCACCAAATTAGTTGCCTGCCTAGCACCAAATAGGCGCGTTTTAATCAAAATGCACAACTTGCCGAAATAAAAGAGTGCTTTTTATTAAAGATTTCTTCAAAACATGAACGTTTTTGATGTCCAAAGGTCAATGTTTTGCCAGGGGAAATATTTCTTAGCAAGCGTTGTTTAAACACAACGCTTTGGAAAAAACGTTAATTAGTCGATTTAGCAATCAGTCGTTGTAGTGGCTGGCTGTGGCAAAATGGTGCCAAGTTAAACCATTGCATGCGAACAATTTGTTTCATGTGGTTGTTGAAGCGCGTGTTAATATCCATTTCCGATGTCATTCACGTAATTTTGCGCAGTTTAGTCTGCGGATATCTCACTCGAGAGGAGAAAGAAATATGAATAAATTAGCAAAACTCGTCTTCGCTGCGTCCGCGATTGTCGCAATGTCTGCTCAAGCACAGACCGACATCCAGGCAAGCACACCAAACAGCGCTTATGCACAAGCTACTAACGGCACGATCGTTCGTAACTCGACCGGCCTGTGCTGGCACACTGGCTACTGGACACCAGCTGACTCGGTTCCAGGTTGCGACGGTGCACTGGCTAGAGCTGCAGCACCTGCTCCAGCTAGCCCGGCTCCAGCAGTTGTTCCAGTTCCAACTTCGGAAAAAGTAACGTTCGCAGCTGACGCATTCTTTGATTTCGACAAAGCAGTGTTGAAACCAGAAGGCAAAGCTAAACTGGACGATCTGACTTCGAAACTGAAAGATTTGAACCTGGAAGTTATCATTGCTGTTGGTCACACTGACTCCGTCGGTTCCGATGCATACAACCAAAAACTGTCGGTTCGCCGTGCAGAAGCTGTTAAAGCTTACTTGGTTGGCAAAGGCGTTGACGCGAAACGTGTTTACACCGAAGGCAAAGGCGAAAAACAACCAGTTGCTACTAACAAAACAGCTGCTGGTCGCGCACAAAACCGTCGCGTAGAAATCGAAGTTGTTGGCACACGCAAATAATTCGTTTCTTGCGAAATCTAAACCCCGCTCCGGCGGGGTTTTTTTTTCGTCTGCGCAAACAAGCACGCTCAGGGCACTTTCCAGTTATCATTTAGCCCATGAATGCCGATCCTTTAGAACTGAAAAAATTTAGCGATTTGGCCCATCAATGGTGGGACCCAACATCAGAATTCCGTCCACTGCACGAAATCAATCCACTGCGCCTGGGCTGGATCAACGGCCGCGCGCCATTGGCCGGCAAAACCGTCGTAGACATAGGTTGCGGCGGTGGCATCCTGGCCGAATCGATGGCCAAGAGCGGTGCCAATGTCACAGGCATAGACCTGTCAGAAAAAGCATTGAAGGTAGCCGACCTGCACAGCCTGGAATCTGGCGTACAGGTCCGTTATGAGTTGATCGCAGCAGAAGAACTGGCGGAACGCGAAGCGGGTCGCTTCGACGTCGTCACTTGCATGGAAATGCTGGAACATGTCCCCGATCCGGCAGCTATTGTTGCTGCCTGTGCCAAACTCGCCAAGCCGGGTGGCAAGGTATTTTTCTCCACCATCAATCGCAATCCGAAGGCATACCTGCATGCGGTGATCGGCGCCGAGTACCTGTTGCGCATGCTGCCCAAAGGTACGCATGATTACGCAAAGTTCATCACACCGGCAGAGTTATCCCGCTTCGCGCGCGAAGCCAGGCTCAGCATCGATGCCCTCAAAGGCATGGGCTACAATCCATTGACCAAGATCTACTCGCTCAATCAGGACACAAGCGTTAACTACCTGATCGCTTGCACCAAACCTGCCTGATCCTCCGGACATTGCAAGGCCTTCATTTCAGTGAGGCCTTGCTCCCTTCTTACTTGAACATGAGTCGGTATGAAACTACGCACGCCACAAGCCATCCTGTTTGACCTTGACGGTACCCTTGCTGATACAGCACCCGACCTGGCCGGTGCTGTGAATCAATTGCGCGTCGCCCGGGGGCTCGCACCTGCCGACTATGAATTGCTGCGTCCGACTGCTTCCGCCGGAGCACGCGGCCTGATAGGTGCGGCATTCGGAATGACGCCGGACGATCCAGCCTACCCGGAACTACGCGATGCATTCCTGAAGAATTACGAGGAATCGATCGCTGTAGAAAGCCGCCTGTTCCATGGCATCACGGAATTACTATCGAAACTGCAAAACAAAGGCATCGTCTGGGGTATCGTCACCAACAAAGTTAGCTACCTTACCGAACGCCTCGTTCCGCAAATCGGACTGGATCACGCAGCCTGCGTCATCTCCGGCGACACAGCCAGTCATCCCAAACCTCATCCTGCGCCATTGTTCGAAGCGGCCAAACGCATCGGCATCGATCCGGAAAACTGCTGGTATGTAGGCGACGACTTGCGCGACATCCAGGCTGGTCAGGCTGCAGGAATGATTACTGTTGCTGCTGGCTGGGGCTATTGCGGCAACATTGCGCCAGCCAGCTGGAATGCAGATGCGCTGGCAGAATCACCACAGCAGTTATTTACACTGATTGCCGAATAAAAAGTCGGCGCATGCATCGTTGACGGGATTAACAACTGCATCTTGAATCTGCAATGAAGCAACCCATCTAATGGGATACAATGGCAATGTTTTGGGGGCGACCTGGTTTCGACAGGGGTTGCAAAGCAGAACAGGGCATGCCGAGGACTGGTTACCTCGTAAATACAGCCGGAAATGCTTAAATGCAAACGATGAATCTTACGCTCTCGCAGCGTAAACCTCTAGAAACCTAAGAACCTTCTAGCTCTACACCGTCTCTTCCCTGGGGCGGGCTGGCAACAGCAGTAGAGTCATACACAGGGAATCGTTTCTGGTCGGGTTACTTGATCAGAAATTAAACAATAGGTGACTCGCCTCTACGCAGCGTGCGCGTCCGCGTCGTATAGGTTAAATCAAATGGCAGCGCTAAGCATGTAGAACTGCCTGTAGAGTACTTCTGGACGCGGGTTCGATTCCCGCCGCCTCCACCAGATATAAAAGGTCATCCGCCAGGATGGCCTTTTTTTACATAGACGTTTGCAGAATTGAACCTGCGGGACGCGGGGCGAAGCCAAGGTTGCGCAACGCATGCGTTGCGCTGGCTGAGCGATATGCGCTTGCAAGCGCATAGCCGGGAGATTCACTCCGTCTCAACCAGATACAAAAGATCATCCGCAAGGATGGCCTTTTTTATTTACATAGACGTTTGCGGAATTGAACTTGTAGGGCGTGGGGCAAAGCCAGGTATGAATAAACGTTCTGGATCTGTTAACTGGAAAGTTGCGACCTGGTACCAAGGGTAATGCGCCTATCTGAATTGCCAGCCACTAACCCAACGGAAATGGTAGTGAAGCAGTCTTGCCGACATATAGTGAAGGCATGCAGAAAAATATATGATGTCGTTGACGCTACCTTACGGCAGCATTCTTTCGAAAAATAATGCAAGACCATCTGCCGCCCCGCCCTCTCTTTATCCGCTGCATTACGCTCGGCATGTCGCTCGCTTTACTCCCTTTATCCGGCATGGCTGGCAGCGAAATCTATCCCGGCGCTTTCACGGCTGCCGACCCGGGCATTCAAGCGCTTGGCGTGTATTTCTATAAGCGCAAACTGGCGGGCTTTTACATCGACGGTCAGCGCCTGGGCGATGGAGAATTACATGCACACGCCACTGCCCTTGCCTATAGCAATTTCGGACAGACCGCAGGTATGCCATCGTCCTGGAACATCGCCATACCCGATATACATGTACACAAAACTTCGGGCACTTTGCCTGCTGTCTTTGGTGATGCCACGAAGGGACTGGGCGATGTACGCGTCGGCTATAGCATTTGGCCGATCAACGACAAGGAGCGAGGACGTTCACTGGCAATCGCCGGCACCTTGCAGATACCAAGTGCAGATTACCAGCACACACAAATGCTCAATACCGGCGGCAACCGCTGGCAGGCGACGTTGCAATTAGGCTGGATACAAAAACTAAGTCCTACGCTCAGTTTCGATTTCGTGCCCGAAGTCAGTTTTTACAGCCGCAATCGTAATTACCTCGGTTATGTCATGAAGCAGCGCCCGTCTTATGCCATCACCACTTATCTGCGCTGGCGCTTCCTGCCAACGTGGGAATCGTATGCCGGGTTTCAGGCAGATCGTGGTGGCAAACAAAATATCGCCGGTTATGAACTCAATAACGAAGGCGCCCAACAACGCGTGTTCCTGGGTATATCCACCGCACTAAGCAGGAATATATATACTGGCCTGCGCTACTCGCGCGATACATCGATCAATTACGAATTAAAAACGACTTCCGATTTGGTGCTACACCTGCACTATGTTTTCTGACCGATGCATCGCATATCCAATATGATGGGCATCGCACAGCCTTTTGCTGTGAAAATACCAGTTTTCAGGGATAGTCAATGACGCCTTATTCATCCAAAGTGCGATCTCGATCATTCTGCCATCGCATTTTTATCTATGTCTGAATACATACCCGCTACCGAGTCCACCTTGCCCGCGCCAGTGCTATTGGTCGAGGATGAGCCGCTTATTATTCGTCGGCTGCAAGCTTTATTGCAGCAATTGGGTTATGCGCCTGATGCGCTGGTGATGGCGAGTTCGCTGACTGAAGCCCGCGCCTGCCTGGCAGCACAGCCCATCGCGCTGGCCCTGGTGGATCTCGGCCTGCCTGATGGTAGCGGTATTGATTTGATAGCCGAAATGCATACGGCCGATCCAGGTTTGGCGATTCTCGTCATCTCTGCGTGGTGTACTGAAGATGTGATTCTTGCTGCCTTGCGTGCGGGTGCGACCGGCTATGTGCTCAAGGAGCGGGATGACCTGGAAGTATTGCTCTCGATCCGCAGCGTCTTGCGCGGTGGTGCACCGATAGATCCGTTTGTCGCGCGCCGCATCATCGAAGAATTAAAACCAAAGACAGAGCAAGCAAGCGATGCAGGGAACGGTGAAACCCTAAGTCCGCGAGAAAATGAAATTCTCCACCTGGTCGCACAAGGCCTGGGCAATCGCGAAATCGCGGAGCAATTGCACCTGTCTCGTTACACCGTTGAATGTCACGTCAAACATATTTATCGCAAGCTCGCAGTGTCGTCGCGTACACGCGCGATCCATGCGGCACGTGCACGGGGGTTGATCGGTTGAAGTGGCTGGCTTTTCTTTGCTGCTTATTATTGATTGCGCCGGCCTCCGCACAGTCAAATGCGAGCAATGCCGCAACGCCGGCCCCAGCCTGCACGGCACGGGTGCTCAGCGTTCAATCCGCACAGGGTGATACGAACGGCAGCAAACCCGTTGAAGCAAATTGGCAAGCCGTTACCCTGCCCGATAACTGGACAGCACGCTGGCCGGCTTATAGCGGCACCGCCTGGTATCGCATCGATTGGCAGCGCGATT
>JBEBUE010000148.1:0-6925 GCA_040393485.1 Herminiimonas sp. | reverse complement strand
TCCAGCTTGTGCACATTTTCTGTGGATAACATTGTGCGTAACTGTGTGTAAGCAGTCGAAGCCCTTGATTTCAAAGAACAAATTTCTCGTGCATAGAAATGAGGCGGTGCATATCCTGTTGCATGCCTGCTTACTGCCGATCAGATCCCGGCCTTGGCTGCTCAACTGTGCAAGACGATCTGCAGCACCTTGATGCGGTAATTCAATTGCCGCAAAGTCAGTCCCAGTACTTGTGCCGCCCGTGATTTATTACCACCGCATTCGGTCAGCGCCGATACGATTTGTTCGACCTCATCGCCACGCACCGCATGATTCGTCCGTACCGGCCTGGTCATAGCCTGAGTCCCGGCTCCGACTGTGATGGTCGACAACACCGCATCAACTGCGCGCTCAGATTCCAGTACCCGACTGACATCGTCGGCCTCTATCTCCGGCTGCTCGGCCAGCAAGACCAGGCGCTCGATAATGTTTTGCAGTTGACGGATATTACCGGGCCATGGAAAACGTATCAGTTGCTCCATCGCACCCGACGTCAGGTTGGTATGACGCTGGAAGGTATCGTTGGCCAGACTGATGAAATGACGCGCCAAAGCCGGTATGTCTTCAGCCCGTGCGCGCAGCGCGGGCAACTTGACCGGCACTACATTCAGACGATAAAACAAATCAAGACGGAAACGTCCGCTGGCGACCAGTTGCTGCAAGTCGCGGTTGGTAGCCGCGACGATGCGTACATTTACAGGGATTTCCTTGCGCCCGCCGACGCGCTGGATTTGCTGTTCTTGCAAGGCACGTAGCAATTTGACCTGCAATAACAATGGCAAATCACCCACTTCGTCCAGAAACAGCGTGCCGCCATCTGCATCCTCAAAGCGTCCGGGCTTGGCCGCATGTGCGCCGGTGAACGAACCTTTTTCATGACCGAACAATTCAGATTCAAACAGGTTCTCCGGAATCGCACCGCAATTCACTTTGATGAAAGGCGCATCACGCCGGTCACTCGCCATATGCAAGGCACGCGCAAACAATTCTTTGCCGGTACCCGACTCCCCCAACAGCAGCACCGTCGCCACCGTATTGGCCACCTGCGTGATTTGGCGCAAGGCGGCGCGTGATGCAACCGACTCACCTATGATGCCGCCATGCTGTGCCTGCTTGCCCAGTGCCTTCTTCAGTTCACGGTTTTCAACCGTCAACGCAGCGGTACGCCGCTCGACCTGCTCATTCACCAAATGTTCTATGCGCAACAACTGCGCAATCTGCGCGGCAACCAGGCGCACCGTCACCAGGTCATCGCTGAGCGGACGATGCAAACCGCGGAAGCGATTCACTGCCAGCACCCCACGCACCGTACCGTTGACGATGATGGGCAAGGCAAACATGGAGATCGTTCCTTTCGGCAGCGTATCGCGATCTACGGTACGCGCCAGATAATTGGGTTCGGTATCTATATCCTGAATGATCGCCACTTCGCCCGACTGGAATACCTTGCCGGTAATCCCCTCGCCGGGACGGAACACACCGCGCTTGATCTCGTCTTCATCCAGACCGTATGAATAGCGAATCACCAGGCGCTGCTTTTGCGCATCGAATAAAAACAGGCGACCACGATTCAAGCCGAGGAACTCTGATAACAGGTGCAACATATTGCGTATCGCAAAAGCCGGATCCAGGCTCTTGCCTATCAGCTTGGAAATCTCCCGCGTCACAAAGAGTTGCGTCTCCGACCAGTCGACTATGCCGTGTACATTCTTCGACAATTCAGCCTGTGCCGTCGAATGCAAATACGGCCGGACTCCTGTGCTGAATTCCTTGCTCTTCGTTTCCATATCCACCTCTTAGCAACATCCCGGACATTGTGTAAGCAATGTCCCTGCCAAGCAAAAATCTGCGATTTACCGTCTTGCCGACTTACCTTGGAGCAATATGCTTGCGCCATATGCACGGTCTTTGCGCATACGCTCTGGCGCAGCGGTTAAATGCGCCAAATCGAGGCGTAGCAAAAACACAATTCTGACTACGCCTGTTCAAGGAATAAAAAGTCCTTGCGTCGTCATCTTGTTAACAATTTGGTTAACAAAATGGTCGAGGCATTCGCCCCTGTCATCCCAATCACACTTCCGTTTTTGCCCACTTCCGGCGGCGCGAACCGACGCTGTAAAAGCGCGTGTCGAATCCCCCATTTTCCCTATGAAGACATGCTGTTTTAACGGGCATCACTAGTGGCCTCCTGGCACCGTTTTTATGCAGGAAACCGTGCTGATTTTTTGTGCTGGCACATCAATTGCGTTAAGGAGAACAACTCGATGTCATGTTGAGAAAAATATGTACGCAAATCTGCATGCCTGGACTAGCAGCGTTTTATAAGGAAACCAGAAACATGAATTCAGTCGTTGATTTTTCCTTGCACGGCTACCGCGACAATGTCGCGCCGGAAGCTACTGCACGGCCGCACATCACAGTGCGCGGCCTCTGCAAATCTTTTGGCGGTGCGCCGGTGTACTCCGATTTCAATCTCGACTTCCCCAAAGGTCGTGTGACCTGTGTCTTCGGTCCCAACGGTTGCGGTAAGTCGACGTTGATCAATATGATCGCAGGCTTGATTCCATACGATGACGGCGACATCCTGTTCGACGGCAAAACCCTGCAGCAAACCACCATCGGTTATGTGTTCCAGAACTACCGTGAAGCGCTGTTTCCATGGATGCGGGCCATAGACAACATCAAATATCCGCTCGTCATCAAAGGCATGAGCAAGGCCGATTGCGATGCACGGGTCGAGGAATTGATCGCCTCCTTCGATGTGAAGTTTGATTTGAATCGCTACCCATATGAATTCTCCGGTGGCCAGCAGCAATTGATTTCCATCATGCGCGCGCTGGCACCACACCCTGAAGTACTGTTTCTTGATGAACCTTTCTCTGCGCTCGACTATGAAATGACTTTGTTCATACGCGAAAAATTGCAGGAAATTTTCCATGCCACTGGCGTCACCATGATCGTCGTCTCGCATGACCTGGAAGAAGCGGTGTACCTCGCCGACCATGTCTTGCTACTGACCAAACGGCCTACCCGTGTGGCCGACACAGTGAGTTTCGATGCGCCGCGTCCGCGCGATATCGCCACCCTTTCGAGTGCCGCCTTTGTACAAACCAAGGCGCGTTGCCTGGACATCTTCCAACGTGAGGTGCGCAAATGAAAAGCACACACTACCCACCCTTCGTGAACACCAGCATGCGCGTAGGCCGTACCCTCATCGGGCCGGTGGCATTGATCGCAGTCTGGTGGATCGCCAACGATTCGGCATGGGTCAGCAATAAATTACTACCGAATCCGTTTGCCACGTTTGGCTCCCTTTGGGACAGCTTGATCTCCGGCTCCATGACCAAAGACCTGGCAGCTACGCTTTACCGCACGCTGTACGCGTTTGGCCTGGCTGCCCTGTTCGGCATTCCTGCCGGGATCGCACTGGGTTCGAATGACCGCATCTATCGCTCGATCGAATCACTGGTCGATTTCTTCCGCTCGACTCCGGCTACTGCGATGTTTCCGCTATTCCTGCTGATCTTTGGCATCGGTGATTTCGCCAAAATTGCAGTTGCAGGTTTTTCAGCCTGGCTGGTCGTGCTGTTCAACGTTGCCTACGGCGTCATGAACTCGCGCAAGACCCGCATCCTCGCCGCACGTGTCATGGGTGCCTCCAAATGGCGTGTGTTTCGCGACGTACTGTTCTTTGAATCGCTACCACAAACCTTTGTCGGCCTGCGCATGGCGGTCTCGCTGGCACTAGTAGTCATCATCGTGGCCGAGATGTTCATCGGCTCGATGGATGGCATGGGCCATCGCATCATCGATGCACAGCAGGTATTCGACCTGCAGCAGATGTATGCATCCATCCTGATGACAGGTGGTGTTGGTTACGGCTTCAATCTTTTATTCATCGCACTCGAGAAGTGGGTAGTGCATTGGGCAGGTCGCTAATTTAATTTTTAATTCTGGAGAATGGTATGAAAAAGCTCGTATTGGCATCTATCGTCGGAACCTTGCTGCTGAACTCCTCACTCGCACTGGCACAGGACAAAATGGAAAAGGTCACTGCTTCGTGGCTGCCCATCATGCAAACCATGGCTTACTACGTGGCGCTGGAAGAGAAGCTGTTTGAAAAGGCTGGCATCGAAATCAACTCGGTCAAATTCCAGAACCCGAACCAAATCATTGATTCACTGGTTTCCGGCCAGGCTGATTTCGGCCCCCCGGGTGCTGCGGCTGGTATCACGGCGCTGGCTGAATCGCGCTATCCGGGTACGTTCAAGGTCTTTGGCCTGCAAGGCGGCGGCATCAAGGTCGGCATGATCAATGATGGCCTCATCGTTTCGAACGCATCAACCATTTCCTCGTTCAAGGATCTCAAAGGCAAAAGCATAGGCACCCTGCCCGGCATCCAGTGGAAAACCATCACGCGCTACATCCTGCGTCAAAACGGCCTGGACCCTGACAAGGATGTACGTATCAACGAAATCGCCGTGCCTATGCACATCCCATCCGTCGTAGCAGGTACCGTCGATGCCACGCTATCACTGGAACCGGTCGGTTCGATCGCCGTTGCATCGAAAGAAGCCCGACGTGCGATGACCAATCCGGTCGCCACCTTTATCGCTGATCCATTCTATTCGGGTGTCTCGGTACTCTCGACCAAATTCATGAAAGAGCGTCCGGAAGTCGCAAAGAAAGTGGTTGCCGTGCTGGACCAGGCAACCAAAATGGCCAATGAAAACTTCGACAAATATCGCCCGATCATCGCCAAATACACCGCGATCCAGCCCGACCAGGTGCAATACGTCGCGCAACCCTACCTGCGCGCCAACAAGGATTTGACCGCGAACGATGTGAAGTCGTATCAGGCGCTGGTCAATGTATTTGAAAAAGAAGGCGTACTGAAAGAACACATGGACATACAAAAAATCATGTTGAAAGCCAGTGACTTTAAATAATCCGGGCTAATGCACGCGCCGGTCGCGGCGCTGCATCTTGCCCCATCTCCCGCCCCGCTTCCGGGGCACATACCACACGCAGTTAGCAGCGAAGGCCAGGCCCTCGCCGGGCCGCTGCATGCTTAAATTTTTTGAAGGAGCACTACCATGGCAACAGTACCATTCCGCGCAGCAGTCGTACAAACCCTCGCCGCACTCGGCGATCTCGATATCAACATCGGCCTCTTGCGTCGTTACACCGAAGAAGCCGTACGCCAGGGCGCTCGCCTGGTGGTCTTCCCCGAATGCATGAATACCGGCTACTTGTTCGACTCCGCCGAACACTGCGCCGAACTGGCAGAAACAGTAGACGGCCGCTTTGTGCAGGCGATGGCCGACCTGTGCCGCGAACACAATATCTTCATCGCCAGTGGCTTTACTGAAATGAATGAAGAGAAAAATAAAATCTTCAATACCGGTTTGCTGCTGGATCCCAAAGGCGACATCATCGTCCATTACCACAAGCAATTCCTCGCCACGCATGACCAGAACTGGTTCGAACTAGGTGAGAACGGTTGCCCGGTAGTCGATACTGAACTGGGTCGCATCGGGCTGCTGATCTGTTTCGATGGCCGTATTCCGGAGATCACACGTAACCTGGCACTGCAAGGTGCGGAAGTCATTGTCGATATGGCCAACTTCTTTGCGATGGACCAGGCTGATATGTGGGTACCGGCCCGCGCTTATGAAAACGGCGTCTGGTTTGTTGCTGCCACCAAGGCGGGTGTCGAACGCAGTATCTACTATCCGGGCGGCAGCATGATCGTTGCACCCGGCGGCGAAGTCGTCGCCAAAATTCCTTACGATACGCACGGCGTGGTGACAGCTGAAATCGATACCAGCAAGGCACAAAACAAATCCTGGCACCATGAAGGTGATCGTATGCTGGATCGCCGTCCCGACCTGTACGGCATCATAGGCAAGCCGGTCAGCGACACACCGTTGGCGGCAATACTTGCTGAGCCACTCATTCCGGAACAAAGTGTAGCCAAGGCGGCAGCTGTACAAATCCATGCAACCAGTGCCGCGAACAGCCTGCAAGATGCCTGCGAAATGATAGACCACACGGCCAAGCTCGGCGTCAAAGTCATCGTCTTGCCGCAATTCTTCGCTTGTTCCAGCTGGCTGCCCAGCCTGGCCGAAGCGCATCTTGCGGCCAGCCAGAGTGAGGCAACTATCCAGCGCGTCGCCTCCATCGCCAGACAATACGCTTGTGTCATCGTGCTGCCGCTGCTGGAAAAACGTCAGGACAAGATTGCGTCGACAGCTGTCGTCATCGGACCGGATGGCGAACTGATCGGTCGCTACCAGCAATGCCATGTCGAACCTGAAATGAAATCATGGTGTGTTGCCGGCAGCGCCTTGCCGGTCTTTGATACCCCGTTTGGCCGGCTCGGCGTCATCCTCGGCTATGACGGCATGTTCCCGGAAGCGACCCGGGTACTGGCACTGCAAGGTGCAGACATGATTGCCTGGTGCAGCGCATGGCGACGTCCGCAAGACCGTGCATTGCTGACCGTGCCGAAGGCGGAAGACAATCGCATCTTCCTGATTGCCGCAAACCGCAGCGATGCGCCCTACCCGGGCGGCTCCTTCATCGTACCGCCTAACGGCTTCCCACAATGGAATCTGGATGTAGCCGCACCCGCCACAAATCGCCATGGTGCAGTGATGCCGGGCTTTATGAATCTGGCACTAAGCCGTCAGAAATTCATGATCCCGAAAGTGAACATGCTGCGCAACCGCATCGTCGCAAGCTACACCCCCATCACTGCCAGCGCCACGCCTGCCAAGCAAGAACTGGCAGCGTAAAGCAAGCGACCAATAAAAAGCCCGGCATCTTTTGAAGGATGCCGGGCTTTTTTATAGACTTACAGTCTTAACTTATTGAATACCGC
>JBEBUE010000147.1:0-6947 GCA_040393485.1 Herminiimonas sp. | reverse complement strand
TACCGGCCTGTCACGCCGGGGGTCGCGGGTTCGAGTCCCGTCCACTCCGCCAGAAAAAGAAAATGCCCGCGCAAGCGGGCATTTTTGTTTCTATCTCTCTTTTCGGCGCAGCCGACATATTGCGGATGGAGTGCGCCGCCTGCGCGGCGCACGGCTGGACTCGAAGCGATTTGCTTGCAAGCAAATCGGCGGCCTGCGGAGCGTAGGCGAGTCCTGTCCACGGACTAGTTAAAAGCCACAATGCGGCGAGCCCGCCTTCGCCCACCACCCCAGTTCTGGTAACATACAAACCCAGCACACAAAGGCTCGTAGCCGCGCATATTTCGTGCCCAGGCACACGAGAAAGCACGATGACAGATTTCAAACGCGAACCCATTCCCCTCCCCAGCAAACCCGGCAAGGTCTTGCTGCATTCCTGCTGCGCGCCCTGCTCGGGCGAAGTGATGGAAGCGATGCTGGCGAGCGGTATCGAGTACACAATTTTCTTTTACAACCCGAACATCCATCCGGAAAAAGAATATCTGCTACGCAAGGAAGAGAACATCCGCTTCGCCGAGAAGCACAACGTACCGTTCATCGATGCCGACTACGACACCGATAACTGGTTTGAACGTGCGAAGGGTATGGAAAACGAGCCCGAGCGCGGCATACGCTGCACCATGTGTTTTGATATGCGCTTCGAACGCACTGCGCTGTACGCACATGAACATGGCTTCCCGGTCATTTCCAGCTCGCTTGGTATCTCGCGCTGGAAGGATATGAACCAGATCAACGATTGCGGCGTACGTGCTGCGGCCAAGTATCCCGATATGCTGTATTGGGAATATAACTGGCGCAAGAAAGGCGGCTCGGCCCGCATGATTGAAATCTCCAAGCGCGAGAATTTCTATCAACAAGAATATTGCGGCTGCGTTTATTCACTGCGCGACACCAACAAGCATCGTCGCGAAAGTGGACGTGAACGAATCGCGATGGGTGTGCAGTTTTACGGCAAGAATCACGAGAAGCTGAACATCGACGGCGAAAACAAGTAAGCAACCCGGTCGCCCATTAAAAAAGCCAAGCATGATGCTTGGCTTTTTTGTTTTCGCAGTCTATCTACCCGCTTAGAACTGCTCCCACTCATCCCCCACCGGTACTGCATTCCGCGGTACGCGGGCAAATTCCTGGTCTTCGATTTTTTGCTGTGTGTTTTTTACCTTGTGCAGCCTCGGCTTGCTTTCCACCTTGGGCCGCTCGGGCGCAACGTAGGTCGGCACAGCCGTTGTGAGCGCAGCGCCATTGCTATCCAGTTTGAACACACTGACCACCTGCGACAGATGACTGGCCTGCCCTTGCAATGATTCGGCTGCTGCGGCGGCCTCCTCAACCAATGCGGCATTTTGCTGCGTCACCTGGTCCATTTGCATGACAGCCTGGTTGATCTGTTCTATACCATCGGTTTGCTCCTGGCTGGCCGCCGTGATTTCACTCATGATGTCGGTGACACGCTTCACGCTTTCGACAACTTCGCGCATGGTCGCACCGGCGTCGTCAACCAGGCGCGAACCTATGCTGACCTTATCAACCGAATCACCTATCAGTTCCTTGATTTCCTTGGCAGCACTGGCCGAACGCTGTGCCAACGTACGCACCTCCGATGCCACCACGGCAAAGCCGCGGCCCTGCTCACCCGCGCGTGCCGCTTCCACGGCTGCGTTGAGGGCGAGGATGTTGGTCTGGAAGGCTATGCCGTCTATCACGCCGATAATGTCGACAATTTTCTTGGCTGACTCATTGATTTCACTCATGGTGTCGACTACTTGCGACACCACTGCGCCACCGCGCATTGCCACCTCGGAAGCAGAGAGCGCCAGTTGATTCGACTGCCGCGCATTTTCGGCATTTTGCTTGACGGTGCTGGTCAGCTCTTCCATCGACGACGCTGTTTCTTCCAGCGAACTGGCCTGTTGCTCGGTACGCGAAGACAGATCGAGATTGCCGGTCGCAATTTGATGCGACGCAGATGCAATGGTGTCGGTACCGAAGCGGACCTGCGTGACTATCTTCAGCAAGCCTTCATTCATATCTTTCAGGGCTTGCAGCAATTGCCCGGTTTCATCTTTGGACTCCACGACTATGCTACCGGTCAGGTCTCCATCCGCTACCTTGCGCGCCAGCACCACGGCCTGGCCCAGCGGACGCGTGATGCTGCGTGTTGCGAGGACTGCAAACACCGCCGCACACAATACGGCAATGATGGAAAAAATCCCAATCAGCAATTGCGTCTGACTGGCTTTGGCATTTGCTTCGGCGCTGGACTTTTTCATCAATTCATTTTGATAATCGATCAGCTTGTCGATGGATGACAGATAAGCCAGCTGCACCGGACGTACTTCGGCGAACAATAAAGCGACTGCCTCATCCTTGACCCCGGCGGACGCCAGTTTGATGAACTGTTCAGTCAGCGGGATGAATTTGTTGCGATCAGCCTGCAGGGTTGAGATCGCCTGCCGCCCGCGCTCTGAGTAGATGCTTTTGTCCAGTTCGGCCAATGCGCTGCCAAGGGAGGCCGCCGCCTTCCCCACTTGTGCCAGCTCGGCCTGGATCGCGGCCTGGTCCGTCATGAGCAAGGCATTGCGCATATTGCGCGCGATCTGGTTGAGGTCGTCCTTCATGACATTCGCGAGGACGGTTTTCGGATAACGATCGCTATCCACCTCGGCAATCGCGTCGTTCAGACCACCTATGCGAGTAAAGGCCAGTGTCGCGAGTATCACCAGCAAGACGACGATGGCGCCAAAACTCAGGCTCAAGCGCTGGCCAATTTTCAGGTTTTTCATTTTCATCTCTCTCATAAACAAGGTGGGTCATGACGACGTTCCGGACTTATTTCATGATGCAAGAAGCAGACAGCAAACCTTTTATGACAAAAATATTACCACCAGGAAATCTGAAAAATACTGACAAATTCTGGCGCCGACGGCCCGGAGCCCGCGCCAGATAAGGCTATGCCTTAAATAGAGCAAGAATAGATTTTTAACAAAGGATTAAGAATGCGGCGAGTACACGGAGTATGCGCACACATCAAAACGGGGAATTATCGAAATGGAAAGGAAATAAACTTTTCGGGCCGTTTCAAAAAATGCACCAAAATGCAGCATTTTTCCAACAAACCCTGGAAAACCGGCGCGTGATGACAAGGAGTTCTGTCAGTCCTGGCCTTCCCGGAAGAACTCCCCCTGCATGACCACAGGCCCACCAGCTGGCTCCGCGCCCTTCTTGGCCAATGTGCCGATACGCACGCCCAACAGGCGGAAAGGCTGATCCAGCGGAATGCGCTTGAGGCATTCTCCTGCCGCCTGCCGGATCGCGACGGCATCATCGGTATAGGTCGGCAGAGTCAGGTCGCGGGTGACTATCCTGAAGTCGGTAAAACGTAGCTTGATACCGACCGTGCGACCAACAAAACCCTTGCGCTGCAAGTCCCCGGCTACGCGTTCGCACAAGCGGGTAAAGATGCCACTCAATGCTTCACGATCACGCTTCGCATGCAGATTACTTTCAAAGGTGGTCTCACGACTGACCGACTTGGGTTCGGAGTAAGTAACCACCGGGCGTTCATCGATGCCCTGTGCAACCCGTCCCAGCCAGTCTGCATAAGAGCGGCCGAAATGTTCATGCAGGACGGCGGCATCTGCAGCGGCCAATTCCTCTATGGTATTCAAGCCGAGTGCTGTCAATTTTTCTGCCGCGCGTGGACCGATGCCATTGATCTTGCGCGCAGGTAGCGGCCAGATACGCGTTACGATATCCGCCTGCGTCAGTATGGTCAGGCCATTTGGTTTTTCCAGGTCTGAGCATATCTTTGCCAGCAGTTTATTCGGTGCGATGCCTCTCGAACATGACAAACCGGTGGCTTGCTGGACTGCCGTCTTGATACGCGTCGCCAGTGCCAATGTTTCTTCAGCGTGTTCACTGAGGTCGATATAGATTTCATCGATGCCGCGATTTTCTATGTGCGGTGCGATGTCGGCGACTGCCTGTTTGAATAAGCGTGAGTAGTGACGGTAAGCATCAAAGTCCACTGGCAGCAGGATAGCATCGGGGGCGAGCTTGGCTGCCTTCATAATACCCATCGCGGAGAACACACCCAGCGCCCGCGCTTCATAGGTCGAAGTCGTCACGACCCCGCGTCCGACGTAGTCTCGTAACCTTGCATACTGCCGACTACCGTCTTCCTGCGTCACCGGTGCATGCACCGACATCCCGCCGATCACGACAGGCTGGCCACGCAATTCCGGATAGCGCAGCAATTCAACCGACGCATAAAAGGCATCCATATCAAGATGCGCAATGCGACGAGCGCGCGGCGACTCAACGGGTGGAGGAAGGGAGGCAGACATACAGTGGGGAATAAAACCTCGCGTAATAAGCTTACGCACGATTTCGACTGGCCGGGTTCAGGTAAAACGATATTTTACCGATGCCGGTCAAGCTTGAAGGGACGATTTGAATTTATATCGTCAGTACACGGGAAGGAATGGTTGCAGCTGTAACTTTCGCTGCAGACAGGATGGCAAACCTGCGCGCCGCATGCTCGCGGCGCGCAGGCAAGCCGTCTTTTATTTCATGGGTTCATTTCTGATTTCAGCTGCCCGTGTGCTATTCGCGTCCTTGACAGCTTCGCGTCGTTCAGCACGCGCCGCGCCGACTTCCTGCTTGTATTCGGTGCGCGCCTCCTTACGTTCAGCGCGATATTCTGCATTCGCCTGGCCACGTGCGATACGCGCTTTCACATACGGATCTTCCTTGTAGTTCAGGCGTGACTGATCGATGTAAGCGGGATCATTCGGTGGCACTACAGCCTGTGATTGCGACATTGGAGCCTGCGCCGCTGCGATCTGGGCAAACATGGCGACGGCGGTGCCGGCGAGTATGGTGCTTAATTTTGTCATGGCAAGTCCTTTGTTCAATAATAAGAAACCAGACGATGTATCCGTCCGGCAATTCATGCTGCCTGTCCACTGACAGGCATCACACGCTTTATTACTGACCCACCATATTGTCGAAAAGTTCAGCTTTTAAATGAACATCATGCCTCAAAGTAACTTTTCAGCGCGCCCCCGACCACCACAATGCGATTGCCACAAGCGACAACAAGGTCGCAATAACCGACATTGCCGTTAGCCGCCGATAACGGCGTTCATTGGCGATGACGCCTTGTTCCAGCGTCACCACCATCTGCTTCAATTGCTCGGCCAGCTCCTTGATATGCACGGCGTTATGCGACGCGACTTCTTGCAATTCGCTAATCTGCCTTTGCAGCAAGGCTTCTTGCGTGGCTGCATTTTCATCAATCTTGCGACTTTGAAACACTGGTAGCGCGGCAGAGATAATCGTACCCACATGTGGCAATACGGCTTTCACCGCAGGCAGTAGCCATGTATACATAATGCGTCCTTGCTTGATTGCGGAAATGAATGTCGGCCACGACCGACTGCGTGCGGCCATTTAAACAGATTCATCCGTTCCTCACAAATAAGCGCCTGGCTTACATTTCCACTTCGTACCCTTCGGGTTTTAAGTTATATTGCAACGACGCTTGCCCGCGGACAAAATGCGCGGGCAAATAACATCAATTTTAAGAATGACTGCCCCGCCCATGCTCGACCCAAATGCATTACTCAAGCCATTGAATGGCTACATCGTAGAAGACCTGACCAATGCCGATATCGCCGCCACCGGTGCGATTGCCGCATCGATCCTGGGCGACCTTGCTGCACCCGTATTGAAAATGCTGTCCGTCGCCGGCGATTCCGCCGATGACATTTCACTGGAATTTTTTCCGGACCCGGATGATGAAAGCACACCGGGCACACTGATTTTCTGGCCGGCGACCCGTACCAGCCTGAAGAGCTCGTATGACGACGCGTATCAGGCCGAGTACTCGTTGCGCCTGGCCGTATTCCTGTCGGAACGCGATGATTCGGATGTGATTTACCCGGCTGGCTTCAGCATGGTGCTCAAGCTCAATGAAAGCGCGTGTGAATTAGTAAAGAACCTGCCACCGGCAGTATTTGAACGCCTCGAGTTCCAGATGAAAGGCGGCCCTTTGCCGGGCGGCTTTGAGTTCCTCGATGACAGCGAACATATTCCAGTCCTGCCAAATATGCGCCGCCAGTTCCTGAAAGCGATTACCCGCGCGCACTCGGTCACCGCGAAAAAGCGCAGCAAGGAATTTGAAGCAGTCATGGTGCACTACATCTGGGACAACACCGAACCGCAAGCTCACTTTGAAGCCGTGTTGTCGACACTGGCGACCTTGTTCGTCGCGGTTCACCATCAATCGAAGCTGTAATCCTGCCCTACCAGCATGCCCGACGATTTTAGTCGGGCATGTCTATAAACAACTCTTCCACCTTGCTTCTGGCCCACGGCGTTTTGCGTAGGAAAGTCAGGCTGGATTTAATGCTCGGATCGATATTGAAGCACTTGATATCGATGCGACGCCCCAGTTCTTCCCAGCCGTAATAATCAACAAGCGCTAACAAGATCTTCTCCAGGCTCTGCCCGTGCAAAGGGTCCTTGTTCACGCCAGCTTCTTTTCTTGTACCAATACCCACGGCCGCGCCACTACCGTCCACAGCATGGCATCCGCTTCCAGCCAGATATGCGCTTGTGCATCACTGACCTTGGCCAGTTGACCGGAATTCAGCCATTGCTCGACCGCCGCCTTGTCATCAATCGCAAAGCGCGCTGCCACATCGACCAGGTCCAATTCGTCGGCAACAACTATCACCAGGCCACCGGCAAAATAGCGCAGCAATTCCTGCCACCCGATTTGCGAGGTTTCCATATTCAGCTTGGCGTGCAACAACTGTTGTTCTTCGTTCGGTGTAGTCATGATTCGGTCTATATAAATTCGGGATAATGATTACCGCATTAGTAATGCGGCGGTCTTTCAT
>JBEBUE010000146.1:0-7046 GCA_040393485.1 Herminiimonas sp. | reverse complement strand
GTAGACCATTGCGTATTTTTGTCATTTAACAGGTTGGCATGCAGCTCTTCGTTGACCCGTTTAATGGCTTCATTCTTAGTCATATTTCTTCCTGCGATTTGAATACCGACAGCTTATCCATTTTTGACCAGGAAATGCACGCAACACATGATATTTATTGGCTTCCCACGTGATAGAGTGGGCAACAGCAGCATAAGATTTCCATATATAAAAGCAGAAGGAGCGGGTAAGCAGCAGTACACCGCCTCATGACGCTAATTTATCGAAGCTGGAAAAGATGAACGATATTGCACCAAAAGTGGAGCTGGATAGCTCCGTCTATAAGACCCTGCTTGAGTCCACCAAAGCCATACCGTGGAAGATAGACTGGGCCACCATGCAGTTTGCCTATATCGGACCACAAATAGAAGGCGTGCTCGGATGGCCGCAGGATAGTTGGGTCACGGTAAATGACTGGGCCTCGCGCATCCATCCTGATGAGCGCGACGCCATCGTCAACTTCTGCGTCGCCCAATCCCAGGCAGGTGTCGACCACGAAGCCGACTACCGGGCACTGGCGCAAAACGGTGAATATGTCTGGATACGGGACGTCGTGCACGTGGCGCGCAAACCGGACGGCTCGGTCGATGCGCTGATTGGCTTCATGTTTGATATCAATGAACGGAAAAAAACCGAAGCCAAGCTGATCGACATGCAAAAGGAGCTGGAAACCTTGTCCTTCAAGGATGGCCTGACTGGCGTCGCAAACCGACGTATGTTCGACTCCGTCATGGAACTGGAGTGGGCAAATGCCAAAAATGATAAGCGACCAATCTCCGTCATCATGCTGGATATTGATTACTTCAAGCAATACAACGACCACTATGGCCACATCCAGGGCGATCATTGCCTCAAGCAAGTGGCACAAACCCTCAACAGTGCAGCGAGTCGCTCACGCGATTTCTTCGGTCGTTTTGGCGGTGAAGAATTCATCCTCATCCTGCCGGAAACCAACGAGCTGTCCGCGCTGACGGTAGCCGAACGCTGCCGCAAGCTGATCGCGGACGAACAGATCCCGCATGAGAAATCCGGCATCAGCCAACATTTAACCATCAGCCTGGGCGTCCATACCGTCATCCCATGTTATGGGGATGAACCGCTGCAATTTATCGAAGAAGTCGACCGCAGGCTTTATCGGGCGAAACAAAAAGGCCGCGACTGTATCGCCACCGACAGGTAAATTTTATAAATAGCCGCTGCTGTCGACTGTTGCGAAATCGCTTAATCAGCGATCGAAATGTTGTAGAACTTTTTCGAAGAGGGTAATGTAAAGGCGCATTTCAAGAAAACTCCTAAACATAACAATATGAGGGGACTACGAATGGCCAAGCCTTTGAGTGCATTATCCAAACTTGCCGCCGTATCAGTATTGGCGGCAATTTCTTTACCTGCAGCAGCGCAGCAGGCCGGCGATAACATCGTGAATGTCGGCTGGTTTCATCTTCGCCCGAATGAATCAAGTGAGCCACTGACTCGAACCTTCCCAGCTCCCGGACAGGTAGCAGGTAGTGGCGCAGGTATTAGCAATTCAGATACTCTGGGCCTCGCATTTACTCATTTTTTCACCGACAATTTTGCGTTAACAGCAGATTTAGGCGTCCCTCCGAAATTCAAATTATATGGAGAAGGGACGCTCACCCAATATGGTCAACTCGGCAAAGCCAAACAATGGAGTCCTGCAGTTATTGCGAAATGGTATTTTGGCGATAAGACCTCTCAAATACGTCCATTCGTCGGCCTCGGTGTGACACGCGTATGGTATAGCGGCATTGAACCATCTAGATCGTTACAAACAATCGTCACAGCACCATTCAACGGCGGTGTTCCAGGAACGGCAAGCGTAAACTTAAGCTCGTCGTGGGCGCCAGTGGCGAACGTTGGCGTCACATATAACATCAATGAGAAATGGTCTCTCGGTCTTTCCGTCGCTTACATCCCGCTTAAGACCGATGCAGAAATTATTGGCAGAAATGCGGCCGGCACAGTTATTTCGCGAAATACAACTCGCCTGACCCTCGATCCAACCGTAACCTTCCTCTCGGTCGGCTACAAGTTCTGATCCTCAGTTAATTTGAGGATGATGAAACACCTGGCGCAGGTAGGCTAGGAAAGTTTCATCGGTGCATAAAGTCTTGCCTGCAGAATCGGACAGCTTGGCGACGGGCTGTCCGTTGCAGGACATTAGTTTCATCACGATATTCAGGGGCGCAATCCCGGTATCGTTCGATAAATTCGTCCCTATGCCAAAGCCTGTCATGACGCGATCCGCGAAATGACGATACAGCGCAAATGCGGTCGGCAAATCCAGCGCGTCAGAAAACACCAGGCGCTTGGTCATCGCATCAACCCGCAGCTTTGCATAATGCGCCAGCGCTTTCTCGCCCCATACGATCGGATCGCCGGAGTCATGACGCAAGCCATCGAATAGCTTCGCGAAGTACAAATCAAAGTCGGCAAGGAAAGCATCCATACCCACCACATCCGTCAACGCGATACCCAGATCACCGCGATATTCCTGCACCCAGTCTTCCAATGCCGCTTTCTGAAAATCACGCAAACGCACACCAAACGATTGATAGGCTTGCAGGTATTCATGCGCCATGGTGCCTATAGGCGTCAGCCCGTACTTCTTCGCCAGATACACGTTCGAGCTACCTTTAAAGTACTGCGGCACTTCACGCGCCAGCGTGACGACTACTTCCTCCTGCCAGGCGGCAGAAAAACGACGGCGCACCCCGAAGTCAAAGAACTCGAACGGGTGCTTGCGCCCGACCTCATTGCCAAATGCACGCAGCATCCCTATCTTCGCCTGCAGTCGTTGACGTCCTTCCGCTAACGCCGCTTGCTGGTCGAAACGACGAAAATATAATTCATTGACGATATACAACACGAAGATTTCAAATCCCATCACATGTACCTGCGGTCCAGCCGCATGGATGTTCAGGGTATCGCCATCGCTACTAACCGAGATGAATTTGCGCTGGAAGCGAAACACCGTAAGGAAATCAACGAAATCGCTTTTCATGAAGCGCAGGCCGCGCAGGTAAGCCAGCTCGTCTTCGCTAAAGTACAGCGTACATAAATGATCCAGCTCGCGCTCGACATCTGCCTGCAATTCACTCAGCGGATAAGCCGGCGTGTTGCGACAGACAAATGCATATTCCGCCTGCACACCAGGATGGCTATGCAGCAGCGCCTGCCACATGGTGAATTTGTACAAGTCGTTTTCCAACAGGCTGCGGACAATGGGATTCATTTGATTTATATCAAGTTTGGGATGGGACTTGCCCGTTATTGTTGCCGTGGCAAATGCCAATAAGCCAACGACTATAAAAATACAAGGCGCTGATAAACCTCTCGCTGTTCCCAAACATTACACGCTAACTGTTTGAATCGTTGGTCTTTAATGTCCGGCAACCGTCTTTACTGGTTTTATCGTAGTGCAGTCGCACAACATCGTGCAATGCAGCATTGCTTGATTCCTGCAGAAATCGTCCGTTATACAGTTATGATGTTTCCAGAAGGCATCATTGCCAGTCGCAGTTTTTCGTACAACCTCATCATGGATGGAAGTAAGAAATGAACAGCCTCAAGCGTTACCTAGCCAAGCTCAGCATCGGTGTCCGACTTTCCGCCATTTCCTTCCTGCTGATCGCGCTCAGCTTCGGCGCATTTATCTGGCTCAGCGGCCAGGCGACTGCTGACCTGCTGCTGCAACGCGCGACTGCTGATGTCAACGCCAGAGCACAACTGGTACTTGGCATGAGCAACGACCCTGTCCTCATCAAACAAAAACTGCTGGCTCTGAAAGTCGGACAAAGCGGGCAATACTCGGTACTGGACGCCAACCAGGGCGCTGGCTACGGCAAACTGATCATCGCCGCACAAGGACCGAATACGTTGACCAGCAAAACCGCTGACGGACGTGAACTCAATAAGGAAATCCTGGCACAGAAAGAAGGCAGCCTGCGCTACCTAGATGCCAGCGGCACAGAACGGATCGCCATCTTCAGCGCGGTTCCGGATAGAAACTGGGTAGTCGTAGGCGATACCATCCTCGGCGAGTTCACGCAGGAGGCGACCGATCTGCGCAATATAGCTGCCGCCGTTGCACTGGTCGCCACACTGATCCTGGCGGCATTGCTGTACAGCGCAATCCGCAGCATGTTGCTGCGTCCGTTGGCACAAGCTACCCACACTGCACGCAAACTGGCGACCGGCGACCTGACCATACGCCTGCAAACCAAACGCACGGACGAAGTCGGACAGTTGCTGACATCGATCAATAGCATAGGCCAGGGCCTGGCCAACGTCGTATGGAATATTCGTCACGGTACCAAAACGTTATCCACTGCGACCAATGAAATTGCTGCCGGTAACCTGGATCTCTCTTCCCGTACTGAACAACAAGCCAGCTCACTGGAAGAAACCGCATCCGCAATGGAAGAGATGACTTCTACCGTTAAGGAAAACGCCGCCAATGCCGAACAGGCAAATCAACTGGCGCGCACTGCATCCGAGGTCGCAGTCAAGGGTGGCAATGTCGTATCTGAAGTCGTCAACACCATGGATTCGATCAACCAATCCTCGAAAAAGATCGTGGACATCATCAGCGTCATCGATGGCATTGCCTTCCAGACCAATATCCTCGCGCTGAATGCGGCAGTTGAAGCGGCGCGCGCCGGGGAACAGGGACGCGGCTTTGCGGTAGTGGCAGGCGAGGTTCGCAGCCTGGCGCAGCGCAGTTCCGCTGCGGCCCGCGAGATCAAAGGCCTGATCGAAGATTCGGTGCAGAAGGTGCAAAGCGGCAGCAAGCTGGTAGCACATGCAGGTGAGACCATGAGCGAAGTCGTCGCCAGCATCAAACGTGTCGACAACATCATGCACGAGATCAGTTCCGCCAGCCGTGAACAAAGCATAGGCATCGAACAGGTCAATCAGGCGATCGCACAAATGGACCAGGTGACGCAGCAAAACGCTGCGCTGGTAGAACAAGCTGCGGCCGCTGCCGAATCATTGCAAAGCCAGACTACCGAACTCAACAACGTGGTCGACGTCTTCAAGATCAAGAGCGGTAGCCACGGCACAGCCGATGAAGCAACAGAAATGGTGACACGTGCAATCGAGGCCATGCATGAAAAAGGCCGGGACGCGACCTTCGCCGAAATCAATAACAAACTCGGCCCCTTCTGCGACCGCGACCTATACGTAGTGGTCTATGACATGAACGGCAAAAACCTGGCGCACGGTGCCAACCCGGCACTGATAGGCAAGGACCTGATCAATGCGAAGGACGGCGCAGGCAATCTCTTCATCCAGGAACGCCTGTCTATCATCAAAACACACGGCAAAGGTTGGCAGGACTATCTCTTCCTCAATCCGATCTCTAAACAAATGGAAGCCAAGTCCATGTATCTGGATAAGTACCAGGACCTGATCATCGGTTGTGGTGTCTATAAGGAAGAAGGCGCAGCAAAGAAGCCTGACAACAAAGCGATCGCGAACAGCAATACTGTGCGCATCGGAGCCGATACCAAACGCCTGGAGCGTAAAGCAGCGTAAGTAATTATTGCGCGCATCACAAGCCGCTGCCTACGCATGGGTCAGCGGCTTTTTTTATGCAAAATACTTGCCCCGGCAGCTACCACGCAGGATGCAACACATGAAATCGCATTTGCACGTAAAGTAATGGACATGCTCGTCATCGCAAATCAGCGCACAACACTTGCTCTCCACTATTTATGGACATGAAGGACACCATGGGTCACAAAGAATTATCGTTTGCTTCGCAAGCTGCACCGGCACTACCCGGCGATCCGGTTGATCATGTGGACACACCAGCCTTGCTGGTAGATCTGGATGCCTTCGAAGACAACATGGCACGCGTGCATGCGCGTGTACTGCAAGCCGGCCTGAAAGTAAGGTCGCACGGCAAGGCGCACAAGAGTCCGGCGATTGCGCACCGCCAACTGGAGGCAGGAGCGATCGGTATTTGCTGCCAAAAGATCAGTGAAGCAGAAATTTTTGTGCAGGCCGGGATACAGGATATTTTGATCACCAACCAGATCGTGGGCCTGCGCAAGGTCGCACGTGTAGCCGCTTTGGCAGCCCATGCGAAGATCGGCCTGTGCGTCGATCATCCGATGCAGGTCGAGCAAATCGGCGACGCTGCCAGCAAACAGGGCAGCCATCTCGATGTCCTGATTGAAGTCGATATCGGCCACCAGCGTTGCGGCATCAGCAATGCGCATCAGGCCATCGACCTCGCACGCACCATAGAACAATACAGCCCGCACCTGTGTTTCGCCGGCATCCATGCATTCCGTGGTTCGGCACAACACATGCGGCAACCACAGGAACGTGCCGCTGCGGTGAGGAGTGCGGTTGAGAAAGTACGCGACATCATCCGGGAACTGGAAGCCGCTGGTTACACCTGTAATACGGTTACCGGCGGTGGTACCGGTACCTACATGCTCGAAGCCAGCTCATCGCTGTACACCGAAGTACAACCAGGTTCGTATGTATTGATGGATACCGACTATGCGGCCAACACGCCGGAACCGGGCAGTCCGCAACTGCGCCATGCCTTGTTCGGCTTGTGCACCGTCATCAGCGTACAGGATACGCATGCAGTGCTGGATGGCGGGCTAAAAGCATTTGCTGTCGACCACGGCTTGCCGCGCCTGCAATTGCCTGGATGGTCGGTGCAAACCTTATCAGATGAACACACGGTGATCGTACCCGAAGCAGGTGCCAAGCCTGTTCATGTCGGCGACAAGGTACGCCTGATTCCGGGTCATTGTGACCCTACCGTCAACCTGCATGACTGGCTCATCGCTTACCGCGGCCATACCGTGCAGGAAGCGTGGCCGGTTTCCGCACGCGGCGCCTTGTTCTGACAGGCAACGCTGAACGAATCCATGGCATCGCATGTCCCATCCTACGTGCTAAGATTAGAACGCATTTCACCCATCTCCGTGAGATGCGTTCTTACCAAAAGCGGTGCT
>JBEBUE010000145.1:0-7054 GCA_040393485.1 Herminiimonas sp. | reverse complement strand
ACCGCCGCAAGAGGTATTAACACCCACCGTTGTTGGCGGCTTGCGGCAAGTTCATTCCGCAGGCAGAAATACTCAGGCGCGACGTAGACCTTGAAGCAGGGTCGGCACCATTTTTTTCTGCTTGCAGATTGACTGCAGCAACATTTAAATCCTCATCCTTGCCGTCAGTATCCTGATGCAAATCGTTTTTAATATTGCGGATCGCCGAGTTGTAGGCCGTCTGCATATCGGCAGGGACCGCTGTAACAGGCGTTGTTACGACCGGACGTATAAGCAGTGCCCCATCAACATACGTCACTGCGTAGTTGCTACTGCTCAAGCCATTTACGGAGATGTTGTAGCTGCCTGCTGCGCTTGCGCCCTGTGCCGTGCCGCCATATGTCAAGCTACCCTGTAAATCGGCGATCGTCTCGCCATGTACCAGGCCATTCAGGGTCACGCCGTTGCCACCGGCGTAAGCAATATTGTCAAACATCTTGCTTTCGTTATTCGCGGTAATCGATAGCGCCGCCTTGTTTATTACGCTGTTGCTGCTGTCGACCACACTGACGTTGTAGTTGCCGCCATTGTTGCCATCATTGACGGCGATGCCGGATGCACTCACTGTCTTGTTATTACCAGCATCTTTATTGTCAAAACTAAAGCCGCCTGCAGTTACCGTATCCGCACCGAATAATTGTCCGCTCTGCACTGCCAGCGTCGCCGCTGCACTTTGAGTGCCATCGTATGTTTTGATGACATCTGTCACGTGCAGGGTCACGTTTGCTTTCGCGATGGAGCCGTTGGTATTGTTGACGTAGTTGATGTTGTAGTTAGCTGTGACATCGTTATTCGCCGCGTCCCTGATTGTGACGCCGCTGGCGATAACAGTCTTGCCGCTACCGGCATTTTTGTCATCGAAGGAGAGTGAACCTGCCGTGTTGATTAAGTCACCGGCGGCAGCACCAGCCAGTGTTCCGACATTCACTGTGCCAGACGCTGCGGTCGTACCATCGTAGCTTTTACTTGCGCTGCTGGCGGTCACGGTCAGACTGGCTTTGCCAATCACCAGGCTGGCATCGGCATAGCTGATGTCATAGCCTTGCTGGCCGGAATAAAGTCCACCTTGCTGCAAGGTACCAGCGCTACTGCTATAGCTACCAGCATTTTTGGAACTGGTGAAAACCAGGCTGCCATTTAGCGTGACACCGGCGATAGGCTTGTAGCCACTTGCCATAGTCTCGCTACCATCGTAAGTCTTGTTGTTTGCCGCGGTAGTGGCACTGACGGTAACGGGTGTCAGGAACGCGCGTAGCAATGGGCCGCTCAGACCGTCATAGATACGCCAGATCGTTGAAGTCCCCCCCGTCGTACCGATGTCCCAACCTGCATTCACAAAGGTTGATGCCTGCAGCGCCTGCGCGTTACTAATTCCTGTTGCACCGACACTAGAACCTTGCCCCACACCCGCGCTGTTCACATCACTATTCCAGAACGATGCAACGATCGTTCCGTTATTTTCACCGGCCAGACCACCGAGGTAAGTCACTCCTGTGACATGCGCGCTCGCATAACTATTCGAGACAGACCCTGTGTTTAAGCCCACCAAGCCACCACTTGCTTGCACACCATTTACCTGGCCAGCAGCATAAACATTATTGATGCGGCCATTCGTGCCGTTTGTCCCTACCAATCCACCTGTGTTCTGCTCACCGCTGACGCTGCCATCGATGTAGACACTGCTAAGCTGCCCATTGTTATAGCCCACCAAGCCACCAACGGCGGTCCGACCGGTAATCAAAGCGTTGAGTAAGCCGACATTCTGCACGTTGCTTGCAACGCCGGTCACGCCAAATAAACCTATTTGATCTGCGAGCGGATTGTTAATGTACAGATTGTTGATGGTATGACCTTTGCCATCCAGTGTTCCCATGAAGTTGGCTGCAGCATTCCCGATGGATGCAAATCCAGTCGTGTTCCACATGCCGCTGGCATTGCTACCTGTCGTCGCAGCAAGATCTATGTTTTTAGCGAGCGTGTAATTTGCCGAGAGATTCGCTGCCATCAATTGCAACTGATGCGCATTGCCTACCGTCGTCGACCATTCGCTGTAGAGGAAAGGACGGGTTGCCCCTTCTACCATCACCCATTGTGGATTGTTGCTACCGTCATAGGCGATCCAGACGCCGGAACCTGCTGCAGTTTCCTGCCAGCTTCCCAGCACGCCGTAGGCACTGTGCTGGTAACGGTTACCGGCGTTAACATCAGTCGTATTGGTGGCACTACCGTTCGCCCCGGTATAAGCGACATGTCCAGAGCTGCTACTATCCCAGACAGCGTTCGTAGTCGCCGCGCTATCGAAAGCGATCAGACCACCTGCATAGGGTTCAGGAATATTTACATTGGCAACAAGGGTGACATTGCCGCTAGCGTAAGCATTGTTGATAGAGCCGCTATTCCAACCCACCAGACCGCCCGCCAGACTATCCGCCGACACGTCACCCGTCGCATATGCATAGCTGATACTGCCCGAATTCAAGCCGACCAATCCGCCAGCACGACCACCGCCGACGGTTCCGTTGACCTTGCCACTTGCGTACGATTGGGTAATCGTCGAACCTGCATTATTACTACCGACTAAGCCGCCAGCATATGCGCCCGTCACATTTCCCTCGGCATAAGAGTTACTGATACTGCCGGTACTTGTACCAACCAATCCACCGCCACTACTGCCGCCATTGACTGTTACATTGGCGTATGAATTACTGAGCGTGCCGCCATTCAGGTAGCCGAGCACTCCACCAGTGCGTGACGCCCCGCCTACCGTCACTCCGATCGCATACACATTGTCGATCCTGCCACCGGTATTACGCCCGACGATTGCGCCGACATCGCCATTCGTACCCGTGATATTGCCGCCTACGACGCCCAGGTCACGTACCACGGATCCCGCACCTATCAACGCAAACACACCTGTACCACCAACTGCATTAATCGTGAGGTTACTGATGGTATGGCCCATCCCGGCAAAGGTACCGAGGAAGGTGGTACTGCTGCTACTACCCAGCAAACTCTTCGTATAGGCGGTACCGGCAGCATCCAAATCCTGCGCCAGCGCATAGTAAGCACTGAGCTGGCGCACCGTGCCCACATTGGTTACTGAGTTATTGTTATCCAGCAGATCGAGCTGCGACATGCTGCGGATCAGGATGTAGTTGTTGCCGTTGATGTTGAGCGTGGAGTTGCTGCCACTTAAGGTGATCGGCGCTTTGACTTTGTAATCACCGCCATACATCAGTTTCAAGCCGGCATTGGTGCCGGTTGCAGTCACGGCAGAGTTGAAGTTGATATTACGTTGTGCGATCAGCTCGAGAACGCTGTTACTACTCCAGCTCACCGCATCATTAACATTGATATCGCCCGCAGTGCCGTTCGCGCCATGCGTATTCATAATGGTGACCAGGCCATTATTCGCGAGCTGCGTGGAGAGTGCCTTGCCGGTGATATCGCCGCCGCTCGCTGCTACGGTGAAGTCAACCGGGTCGATCAGCCAGCTACCACTGGAGCCATTGCTTGCCTTGGTGGTAATAAGCGCATCATCCGCGACCTTGACGTAGGCGGCACTGGTTTCGATAAAGCCGCCATCGCCTGTAGTCGGTGCACTCGCATCCAGAGTGCCTGCCACATTGACCGTACCAAGCTCCATGTCGCTCATCAGCATGATGCGACCATTACGATTCTCTATCGTCTTTGCTTCGATCAGGCCAGTGTTGTTGACGACTGCTGTCGTCAACTTGTTCAGTGCCTTGGCCGACATCAGTACTTGCCCGCCATTCGCTTGTATCAGTTGTTTGTTTTCAGCCAGCGCGTTTAAAGCACCCTGCTCTATGCTGTAACCGAGCAGGCTGCCGTTGTTGATGTTCAGCGTGACTTTGTCACCGGCGGCCAGTAATGCCGTACCCAGCCTGGCATTGATTTCACCTTCGTTACGAACCGTGCCTGCGATCAATGCGACATAGCCGCCATCCGCAGCATTGATAGTTCCCTTGTTCACCACACTGCCGTTCACATTGCCATCCAGAGCAAACACCATACGCCCCGCTTCCAGGTCGGCGTTGCTCATGCCCAGCGTCGACGCCACCAGGCCACCGACATTGACTTGCGAACCTGCGCCGAATAGCACGCCGTTAGGATTGAGGATGAACACCTGACCATTCGCCGTAAGGCTACCCAGCAAGGTACTTGGGCTGGAGCCAGTAATGCGATTCAGCGCAATAGCGGAAGAATTAGGTTGATTGAAGATCAGTGCTTCGTTTGCTGCTGTCGACAATCCTGTCCAGTCGATGGCAAGGTTTTGCGAGTTCTGCTTGATGGTCGTCGTATTACCTACGGTACTGACGCTGCCGTTACCCAGCGTGACCGTCGCATCGGCGGCATTCGCGGCATGGGTCGAAGGAGCGATGAGCATGCCCCCGCTCAGTAATATGAGCGTGCTACCCGCGGCGGCGGCTAGCTTCCCAGACCGTGTCGCTTTGCCATGCGCTCTTGCATTTTCTGCAACGGCAATCCATGCCTGGGCCAAGGAGCTCCAGACCAGTCGGTAGATATGGTTCATTTTTATTCTTCCCTATAGACGACAACAGCTACCTGTCTGAGCAGGCACCCAACCCATTGCGCTGTCGCCCGGAGAGGGGCTGTGCGCTTGCATGGCATTTTTTAAGTGCCATGACTATAGGAAGTACAGCGGGCTTTGTATGTAGAACAAATGTGCTACACACAACTGTAAACACCGGGCGTAAAATGGCTGACCCATGAATTCACCTATCAATAGCTCCGAGTCCCTGCCCATCCACGTCGTCATCGTCGAGGATGATCCTGGTTTTCGTGCCGCCTTAAGCAAGGTGGTACAGGACGCACCCGATATGCATCTGTCTGGTTCCGCTGGCACCCGCGCCGAGGGTCTGGCCTTATTGCAAGGTGCACCGGCAGATGTTTTGCTGGTCGATCTCGGCTTGCCTGATGGCTCGGGGATAGATGTGATCAAGGCTGCGGTAGTGCTTTGGCCTAGCTGCAGCATTATGGTGAGTACCAATTTCGGCGATGAGACGCATGTCATGCGTTCAATAGAATCAGGTGCCGCCGGCTACCTGCTGAAAGATAGCTCCCCGACCCGGATGATTGATGAAATCCGCAGCATAGCCAGCGGTGGCAGTCCGATCAGCCCCATCATTGCGCGCCAGATCCTGGCCCGCTTTCGTACCAGTGCTCCGGTCACTGCCGCGGAACACACTCCAGCCGAAGATAACTCCGCCCTGCTTTCCACACGTGAACGGGAAGTGCTGGACTTCATCAGTAAAGGCTTCACCACACAGGAAATCGCCAAACTGATGCAGCTCTCGCATTTCACTGTGCGTACTTTTGTCCGTCGTATTTATAGCAAGCTAAAGGTCACTTCCAAAGCCGAAGCATTGTTTGAGGCCAGGACCCAGGGCTTGTTGTCGAGCTAGCAGCCATTGATGCACCTGGCGCTGAACGATAACGTCAGCTCGCACTCATGTGATAGAGAGACACTATTCCAGTTAGGGCAGCCGTTGCAAGGCGGCGCATAGCCGCGCATTTTGCTTTATCCTGCAGACATGAAACTGGTTCCCCTGGCTGAAGACACTGTCTTGCAGCGTTACGAATGGAGAGATGAAGGCCGACTAATCGGCTTCATCGACTATTACGTCTTTGATCAGGTATGCATGATTATGCATACGGAAGTTTCACCTGCACTCGGTGGCCAGGGTTATGGCTCGCGGATGGCAGGCAAGGCGGTTGAACACGTGCAGGCGCTGGATAAGCGCATCGTTCCGATCTGCGGTTTCTTCATCAACTATCTGCGCAAGAACCCGCAACATCACGCCCTCGTAACGACAGAAAGCCGACGCATTTTCAGCATCGGCTTCCAGGGATAAAACAGAGCCATCCGTTACCGGCTGGCTCATCAGCAAGCAGATCAGGCCAATGCCGGATAATCGGTATAGCCTTCCGCGTTACCGTTGTAGAACGTTTCAGGACGTGCTGGATTCAACGGCGCATTGTCTTGCAAACGGCGTGGCAAATCAGGGTTCGCAATAAATAATCTACCGAATGCCACCGCATCGGCTTCACCGGTCGCGATGATGTTTTCAGCGATTTCCTTCGTCATTTTTTCATTGGCGATATAGACGCCGCCGAACGCTTTTTTCAATTGCGGACCCAGGCGGTTCTCACCAAGCGATTCGCGTGCGCAAATGAAAGCGATGCCGCGCTTGCCCATTTCCGTCGCCACATAACCGAAGGTAGCAGCAGGATCGGCGTCGCTCAGGTCATGTGAATCACCACGTGGCGCCAGATGCAGGCCGACGCGGTCTGCGCCCCATACTTCGATACAGGCGTCCGTTACTTCCAGCATCAGGCGTGCACGATTTTCTATCGAACCACCATAGATATCGGTGCGCTGGTTGGTGCTGCTTTGCAGGAACTGATCCAGCAGGTAGCCGTTGGCACCATGCACTTCCACGCCGTCGAAGCCGGCACGTTTGGCATTCTCTGCGCCTTTGCGATACGCGGCGACAATGCCCGGAATTTCATCCAGCGCCAACGCACGCGGCGTCGGATACTCAACTTGCGGACGCACCAGGCTGACGTGACCGGCCGGTTTGATTGCGCTCGGTGCAACTGGCAGATCGCCATTGAGGAACATAGGATGCGAGATGCGGCCGACGTGCCACAGTTGCAGCGAGATCAGGCCACCTGCCGCATGTACGGCATCGGTCACTTTCTTCCAGCCGGCAACCTGCTCTTCCGACCAGATACCCGGCGTATCGGCATAGCCGACGCCTTGCGGCGTCACTGCAGTTGCTTCGGTCAGGATCAAACCTGCGGACGCACGCTGCACGTAATACTCAACCATCAGGTCATTCGGTACACGGCCGCCGCCGATAGCGCGTGAACGTGTCAATGGTGCCATGACGATGCGGTTAGGAAGTGTCAGCGCGCCGACTTTAAGTGGGGTAAATAAATGATTAGTCATCGTATTCTTTCTAAAAAA
>JBEBUE010000144.1:0-7064 GCA_040393485.1 Herminiimonas sp. | reverse complement strand
AACGTGCGATGCGTATCTGGATCGATCCGGCCAAACTGGTCGGCCTGAACCTGACGCCGTCTGATGTCAGCAGCGCCATCTCGACCCAGAATGCACTGGTTGCCGGTGGTACGCTGGGTGACTTGCCTAGCCCAAGCACGCAACAGATCGCAGCTACGGTGGTAGTAAATGGTCAGCTCACCAGCCCTGAGCAATTCGGCAATATCGTTTTGCGCGCCAATAAAGACGGTTCGTCGGTGCGTTTGCGTGATGTTGCCCGTATTGAAGTGGGTGGCCAGTCCTACGCGACTTCCGGTCGTCTTGACGGCAAGCCTAGCTCCTTCATCGGCGTACAGCTAACACCAACTGCGAATGCGCTGGGTACGGCAACTGCGGTACACAAGAAGATGGATGAACTGTCGAAGTATTTCCCGGCAGGCGTGAAGTACACCATCCCTTACGACACCTCCAAGTTCGTCAAGATCTCGATCGAAGAAGTAGTTAAGACACTGTTCGAAGCGATCATCCTGGTGTTCCTGGTGATGTATCTGTTCTTGCAAAACATTCGCTATACATTGATCCCAACCATCGTAGTGCCGGTTGCATTGCTGGGTACGTTTGCGACCCTGCTGCTGTTCGGCTTCTCGATCAACGTGCTGACCATGTTCGGTATGGTGCTCGCGATCGGTATCCTGGTCGATGATGCGATTGTGGTGGTGGAAAACGTCGAACGCATCATGAGCGAAGAAGGTTTGTCGCCGCGTGATGCAACCCGTAAAGCGATGGGGCAGATTACCGGCGCGCTGATCGGTATTACGCTGGTTCTGATCGCGGTATTCATCCCGATGGCATTCTTCGGTGGTGCGGTCGGTGCAATTTACCGTCAGTTCTCGCTGTCCATGGTTGCTTCGATGGTGTTCTCGGTATTGATGGCGTTCACGCTGACACCTGCACTGTGCGCAACCTTGCTGAAACCAGTGGAAGCCGGTCACCATCACGAGAAGCGTGGCTTCTTCGGCTGGTTTAACCGTCACTTCAACAGCACCGCGGCCGGTTACCAGGGCTTTGTTGCGAAGATGCTGACCAAGACCGGTCGTTACATGCTGGTCTATGGGCTGATCCTGGCTTGCGTCGGCATCCTGTATGCGCGTCTGCCTGCATCCTTCCTGCCTAACGAAGACCAGGGCTACATCATTACCAACGTCCAGTTGCCGGCAGGTGCCAGCACCGGTCGTACCATGGAAGTGCTGAAAACCATCGAAGACTACTACCTGAAACAATCGGCAGTGGAACACGTGGTTTCGATTGCAGGTTTCAGTTTCTCGGGTAACGGTCAGAATGCGGGTCTGGTATTTACCCCGCTGAAAGACTGGAGCAAACGTGGTGCGGATGAATCTGCGGATGCTGTTGCAGGCAAGGCTTTTGGCGCATTCATGGGCATCAAGGATGCGATTGTGTATCCATTGAACCCGCCACCAATTCCTGAATTGGGTAATGCAACCGGCTTCACCTTCCGTCTGCAGGATCGCGCCGGCCTCGGCCATGACGCACTGATCGCGGCACGTAACCAGATGCTGGGTATGGCAGCACAAAGCAAAGTGCTGGCAGGTGTACGTCCTGAAGGTCTGGAAGATGCACCGCAATTGCAGGTAGATATCGACCGCGACAAGGCAAATGCTTTGGGCGTGCCGTTCTCGACCATCAATAGCGTGTTGTCGACAGCACTCGGCTCGTCTTACGTGAATGACTTCCCGAACCAGGGTCGTCAACAACGTGTGATCGTGCAGGCTGACAGCCAGGGTCGTTTGCAACCGGAAGATTTGACTCGCCTGTATGCACGCAGCTCGTCGGGCACTATGGTTCCATTCTCCTCCTTCATGACATCGAAGTGGATTATTGGTCCGGTACAACTGATCCGTTACAACGGCTATCCGGCAGTTAAGATTTCCGGTGGTGCAGCGCCAGGCCGCAGTACTGGTGAAGCGATGGCTGAAATGGAAGCGATGGTAGCGAAGTTGCCGCCTGGTTTCGGTTTCGAATGGACTGGTCAGTCGCTGGAAGAAAAAACCTCCGGCTCGCAAGCTCCTGCACTGTATGCACTGTCGCTGATCGCCGTATTCCTGGTGCTGGCGGCATTGTATGAAAGCACTTCGATCCCGTTCTCGGTGATGCTGGTGGTGCCGCTCGGTATCTTCGGTGCGTTGTTGGGCGTGACGCTGCGCGGCATGCCGAATGACGTGTACTTCAAGGTCGGCATGATTGCGGTGGTCGGGCTTTCTGCGAAGAATGCGATTCTGATTATCGAATTTGCGAAAGACCTGCAGGCACAAGGTCAAGGCCTGATCGAAGCGACACTGGAAGCGGTACATCTGCGGTTCCGTCCTATCATCATGACCTCGCTGGCTTTCATCCTCGGCGTATTGCCGCTGGTGCTGGCAAGCGGAGCCGGTTCCGCCAGCCAACGCGCTATCGGTACTGGTGTGATGAGCGGCATGATCACCGCTACCGTATTCGCTGTGTTCCTGGTACCGGTGTTCTTTGTGGTAGTTCGTACGATGTTCAAAGGTAGCGAACGTCAGCGTCGTAAATACGCTGCGAGCAAGCCACGTGATGAGGAAGAAGAATTATGATGAAGTCCATAACCCTGGCCTTATTGGCAGCAGGCGTGCTGAGCGCCTGCTCGATGGCACCGAAGTACGTGCGTCCTGACGCACCTGTCGCTGCGGATTACGGTGTGGAAGGCACGCCTGGCAACAACCAGGTACGTGCGGCCGACATCGGCTGGCGCAATTTCTTTACTGATCCGCGCCTGCAGGTGTTGATCAGCAACGCGCTGGCCAACAATCGTGATCTGCGGGTAGCTGCATTGCGCATAGAAGAAGCACGTGCGCTGTACAACATCCAATCGGCAGACTTGCTGCCTAACCTGAATGCCAACGCAACCGGTTCGCGTGCCCGTGTGCCTGCATCTATCAGCAATACCGGCAGCAGCATGGTGACGAGTGTTTACCAGGTCGGCCTCGGCCTGTCGGCATTCGAGCTGGACTTCTTCGGCCGTGTACGTAGCCTGAGCGATGCAGCATTGGCCAGCTACCTGTCGACCGAAGAGGCGCAACGTGCCGCACAGATCAGCCTGGTATCGGAAGTCGCCAAGGCTTATCTGTCGGAGCGTTCGTTTGCCGAGCAACAGGAACTGTCGCGCCAGACTTACGAAAGCCGTGCACAAGCCTACAAACTGTCCAAACAGCGTTTTGACGTAGGTGCTTCGTCGGCACTCGACTTGCGCAATGATGAAGCGCTGATGCAAACCGCACGTGCGTCAGAACTGGCAGCAATGCGCCAGCGTGCACAGGCAATGAATGCGCTGACCTTGCTGGTCGGCCAGCCATTGAAGGACCTGCCACCGGCCCAGCCTTTGTCGGCACAGAATATCCTGACCGATATTCCGGCTGGCTTGCCGTCTGACCTGTTGACCCAGCGTCCTGACATCCGTAGCGCAGAACAAACCCTGCTCTCCGCGAATGCCAATATCGGCGCTGCACGTGCGGCATTCTTCCCGCGCATTTCACTGACCGCAGGCCTGGGTACCTCCAGCAATGAATTGTCCGGTTTGTTTGAAGGCGGTTCGCGTTCATGGTCGTTTGCACCGCAACTGGTGTTGCCTATTTTTGACGCAGGTCGTAATCGTGCCAACCTAACCTTGACCGAAGTGCGTAAAAACATCGCCGTAGCCAACTACGAGAAAAGCATACAAGTAGCATTCCGCGAAGTATCGGATGCCTTGGTTGCACGTAGTCTGCTCGACGAGCAAATTGATGCACAGCGTCAGGTTCAGGAAGCGCAAGCAGAACGCTTCAAGTTTGCTACACAGCGCTTCCAGAACGGCATCGCCAGCTCTCTGGATGTGCTGGATGCGCAGCGTGAATTGTTCTCGGCCCAGTTGGCACTGGTACAAGCGCGCCAGTTACGCCTGACCAATGCGATCGACCTGTATCGCTCACTCGGCGGTGGCCTGGTAGAAACTACTGTGGCAACGGCACCGGCGGCAACACCGGCAGCAGCACCAGTAAAATAAATCCGCTAGCAATAAAAAAGGGAGGCCATTGTGTGGCCTCCCTTTTTTTGCCATCCGCAGGTACAGACGACTACCCGTTGATGGATTGCATCAACATACTAAGCAGTAACAGTTTGATTTTTTTCTGCTACTGCTTTGGGGAAATTGGTTGTCATTTGGATTTGTTCGGCCAGCGTTCTTGCCAGCGGTTCAAACACGGCGCGACGTTGCTCCGTTAACTGCTCGCCAGGCTGGCCGTTTACCAGACTAGTCACTTTGCAACTACCGGATGTACAAGCGCTCAGCATGATCTGACCCAATTGGCCTAGCTCGCTGTGACGCAAAATATATTCGTAGGAAGTTGCAGAGATGGGTTTCCGCTGCGCGGTGACATTCGGTGGTAATTGAAATGACATAATGTGTGCTCCGTTTCAGTCTCTATTCTCGTCGTATTCGCGTTACTTTCGTATCCCATCGATATGGGATATCGATCAAGATCAGCGCGCACGACGTGTTTCTCGCCGTTGACGTAATTTTTTCTATGCTGATATGTTTCAGCTGTAATTTGAACCTCGCCGCCTGATTACAATCAGACCAACATCGAATTCAAACTCAACAGGAAAGTTCATGCGTACACTACCGCTCTCGCTCATACTGCTGATGAGCCTTCATATGGGGGCGCATGCGGCAGAAAACAAGATGCAAATGAAACCTGGCTTGTGGGAAATGAGTGCAAGCTCGGAATTGCTAAATCTGGTCGAACAAATTCCACCAAATCAAATGCAAAATCTGAGCAATCTGGCAAAACAATATGGTTTTGACATGCCAAAAATTCAGAATGGCGCAGCCACCTCCAAAGTTTGCATCACGCCAGAAATGGCAGCACAAGACATCCCGCCATCCTTTTATCATCGTCAGTCCGGCTGTGAAGCGCGCAATGCCAATCGCGTTGACAACCGTTACAGCGCCGATCTGGTGTGCAACAGCGACCAGGTAAATGGACAGGGCAAGGCCGAAGCCACGTTGAATACGCCGGAAAGCTTCAGCGGCAAGACCTCATTCAGGGGATCTGTACGCGGTGTGGCGGTTGATGAGTCAGCCAATACCAGCGGACGCTGGCTGGCGGCAAGTTGTCCAGCCGGAAAGACAAGTCATTAATTTGCCTGCCCCGCTGAAAGCGTGACAGATACAAGTCGTAACAAAGATTACGGATTTACTCTAGATATGGCTGCTGCCTTGGTTTGTAATACAGGCATCGCACAAGGAGCAGACCATGAATAAATCTTTAACCGTTGCAGCAGGCGTATTCGCCGCCGCCAGCCTGTTGTTCGCCGCTGCACCGGCAATGGCACGCGTGGATGTTGGCGTGAATATCGGCGTTCCTATTTACGGCGCACCAGCACCTGTTTATGTACAACCACAGCCGGTCTATGTACAACCGGCTCCAGTGTACGTACAGCCACGCCCGGTGTATGTGCATCCGCGCCCTTACTACGGTGACGGATATTATCGCCACAGGCATTACTATGATCGTCATGATCGCGATCATGACGGCGTGCCGAATCGTTATGACCGTCGGCCTAACAATCCCTACCGCTATTGATTTAAAGTGATTTGATGCTGCTCGCTATTTAATGAGCGGCATCAGCAGGCTCATGGTACGGCGGGTTGCACCGCCGTGCTGCTGCGCAAAGTACTGCGCCTTTTGTCCCATCGCATTGCGGGCAAGATCATCGTCCAGCAGACGGATCGCCTGTTGCCACAGGTTGGCAGCATTCGCGACCCGGATTGCGCCACCGGCAGCAATCGCATTCTCCGCTGCATCAGCAAAGTTAAAGGTGTGCGGACCAATCAGTACCGGTTTACCAACCGCACTGGCCTCAATCAGATTATGTCCACCCAGGGGCAACAGGCTACCGCCGACAAATGCTAGATCACAAGCTGAGTAATAGGCAAACATTTCACCCATGCTATCACCCAGGAAGACACGCACATCTGGATTCAGCGGTGCAGTACCAGCATTCGAACGCCTGGCCAATGACAAACCACGTGCCTGCACCATTTGCGCTACGTCATCGAAACGTTGCGGATGACGTGGCACTATCATCAGCAAGATATCGGGACGATTCACAGCCTGCAAGGCATCCAGGATCAACGCTTCTTCACCATCCCGCGTATTCGCGCAGGCCAGCACTTTACGTTGGCCAAACTGTGCACGCAGCAACGCTCCGCGTTGCAACATTTCTTCTGGTGGCGTCACATCAAATTTAATGCTGCCGGTGACGTGCACATCCGGCGCTCCCAATTGCTTCACACGCTGGGCATCACTCTCAGTTTGTGCCGCAACGCAGGACATGGCAGCAGCGGCCTCGACAAACAACGAGGGGAACTTCAATGCCTTCTTCAACGAACGTTCAGACAAGCGCGCATTCACCAAAGCCACCGGCACATCGTAGCGCACGCATTGCGCCATCACATTTGGCCACACTTCGGTTTCCATCAGTACGCAGATACGCGGCTGGAAAGCGCGCAGGAAGCGTCCTACCATCCAGCCAGTGTCATACGGCAAATAGCTTTGCAATACGCGCGGCTGCTTACCAAACAGATCCTTACCTGTCGCCCGCCCGGTAGGCGTCATATGTGTGAGCAATAATTGATGTGTAGGATAAGCCGCCAGCAAGGCATCGATCAGCGGTTGTGCGGCGCGCGTTTCGCCCACCGACACCGCATGTACCCACAGCAAAGGGGTGCTGCCGTCATACTGCACACGACCATAGAAACCCAGACGCTCCGCGATATGCAAGCGATAACCGGGCTCCTTGCGACCGCGTACAAACAGCCGCAGCAAAACGAGCGGCAAGGCCAACCACCAGGCTAGGGAATAAATCAGGCGCATAGTATTGCCGGGCAGGGAAAGAACAGCGTCGCTGGCATAAATGAGAAATTAAATCGGTCAGCCGTATTATGCCGTGCAGCCGGAATCTGGTGCAGATTCCGTATGGAGTTCAGACAGGATTTCGTGTTTTTATCA
>JBEBUE010000143.1:0-7140 GCA_040393485.1 Herminiimonas sp. | reverse complement strand
AAAGAGCCAGGACACCAGCACCATCATCAACGAACCAAAGAGGAAGCCGAGCAATGGCGACAATACGATGAAAGCGATGATTTTGATCAGGCCGGATGCGATCAGCGCATCGGTACCTGCCTTGGCCACTGCGGCACCGACCAAACCACCGATCAGGGCGTGCGATGAAGACGAAGGCAAGCCGAAGTACCAGGTCACCACGTTCCAGACAATGGCGCCAACCAGCGCACCAAAGACGACGTAATGATCAATCACGATAGGGTCGATGGTGCCCTTGCCTATCATCGATGCAACCTTGAGGTGGAACACACCGATCGCAATGAAGTTGAATGAGGCTGCCATCATAACCGCGGTTTGCGGTTTCAGTACGCCAGTAGAAACGACCGTTGCGATCGCATTTGCCGCGTCATGAAAGCCATTCATGAAATCGAAGACCAAAGCCAATATGATCAGAAAGGCCAGGACATAAAAGCTCATGTGAAGAGTTTGCATGGATATTTATTTCTTGTTGAATCTGCGTATGTCGCGGACAAATACGTCAGCAACCGCGAAACTTTATGGCACAGGCTTGCGCTCTATCTGTAACAAGCGCAAGACAGGCCGGGTTGCGCCGGACTTAAGCGTTCTCGACAATAATGCCTTCGATGATATTGGCTACGTCTTCGCAACGGTCGGTCACGGTTTCCAGCAATTCATAAATGGCTTTGAGTTTGATCAGGTTGCGTACGTCCGGCTCTTCGCGGAACAGTTTGGACATCGCCGCGCGCATGACGTGATCGGCATCCGATTCCAGGCGATCCACTTCCTGGCAGATGGTCAGAATTTCACGCGAATTATCCATGTTGTGCAGCAGGCCGACTGCCGCTTTGACTTTTTCGGTACATGCCAGGCACAGCTCAGCCAGACGCTTGGCTTCCGGCGTAATGGCCTTGATGTCGTACAGGGAGATGGTTTGCGCTGCATCTTCGAGCAAGTCGAGGATGTCGTCCATGCGCGTAATCAGTTGATGGATGTCATCGCGATCCAGCGGCGTAATAAAGGTTTTATGCAGCGCATCCAACGTCGCATGTGTCACCTTGTCTGCCTGCTTCTCGATACCTTCGATCGCATGTACACGAATTTCCAGGTCATCGAAATTGGTCATCAAGGCGACCATTTCACGCGCACCCTTCACGCAAAATTCAGCATGCTCATTGAAGAGATCGAAAAATTTACCTTCTTTCGGCAGAAGTCGTCCAAACATGATTACTCTCTTTGAATATTAAAATGTTGAAATACTGCAATGACCAGGGCAAAGGCCCTGGCCAAAATTCTTAAAACAAACTGATACCCCGCAAACTGACACCCTGCTAACTACCCCGATTAATCACCTTGATACAGGGCAGCGGTACCGGTGTAATTCTCAAACTTGGTGAATTGGCCGAGGAAGGTCAGGCGTACCGCACCAATCGGGCCGTTACGCTGTTTACCGATAATGATCTCGGCGGTACCTTTATCCGGCGAATCGGGGTTATAAACCTCGTCGCGATAAATAAACAAAATCACGTCAGCATCCTGTTCGATAGCGCCGGATTCGCGCAGATCGGACATGACCGGACGTTTGTTCGGACGTTGCTCCAGTGAGCGGTTCAACTGCGAGAGCGCAATCACCGGGCAATTCAATTCTTTGGCCAGGCCTTTCAGGCTACGCGAAATCTCGGAGATCTCGGTCGCGCGGTTTTCACCGGCGGAGTTGGCCGACATCAGTTGCAAGTAATCGATGATGATCAGGCCGAGCTTGCCGCATTGACGCGCCAGACGACGCGAACGGGCACGCAACTCGATGGAGTTCAGCGCCGGGGTTTCATCGATGTACAACTGTGCATCGTTCATTTTCTGGATCGCGTGCGTCAGGCGTGGCCAATCCTCGTCCGCCAGGCGACCAGTGCGCAGACGGTGTTGATCGAGACGACCAACCGAACCCAGCATACGCATCGCCAGCTGTGCGCCACCCATCTCCATCGAAAAGACGGCGACTGGCAAGCCACTATCGATCGCCACGTTTTCACCGATATTGACGGAGAACGCGGTCTTACCCATCGAAGGACGACCAGCGACGATAATCAGGTCGCCTGGTTGCAAGCCGGAGGTCATGCGGTCGAGGTCGGCAAAACCGGTAGGTACGCCGGTAATGTCGTTCTGCATGTCACGGTTATACAGCTCGTCGATGCGCTCGACTACCTGCGTCAGCAGCGGCTGGATTTCCTGGAAACCTTGTGCACCACGTGCGCCCTCTTCCGCAATCGCAAAGATCTTGGATTCGGCTTCGTCCAGCATCTGCTTGACTTCCTTGCCCTGCGGATTGAAGGCGTTGCCGGAGATCTCGTCAGCAACCGTAATCAATTTGCGCAGCACGCCGCGATCACGCACGATTTCGGCGTAGCGACGGATATTGGCGGCGGATGGGGTGTTCTGTGCCAGCGCATTGAGGTAGGCGACGCCGCCGACTTCTTCGGCCTTGCCACTGTTGGTCAATGCTTCGAATACGGTGATGACGTCAGCTGGTTTGGAGCTGTTAATCAGCTTGACCATGTGCTGGAAGATAATCCGATGATCGTAGCGATAGAAATCGTCCTGATTGACGAAGTCAGCAATACGATCCCAGGCAGCATTGTCCAGCAGCAGGCCGCCGAGGACAGATTGCTCGGCTTCTATCGAATGCGGGGGGACGCGTAGGGCTTCTAATTGCGGATCGGCACGGGTGTTCATGGCGCGAATTATACCTGTTAGGAGCCCTCCCTTTGAGGAAATGGGCAATAAAAAAGCCGGGAAAACCCGGCTTTTTGTGGGCAGCGACTGCCCGAAGTACTTTAAGACGACTTAAGCGTGATCGCCGATTACAGTGATCGTTACATCAACGACTACGTCGGTGTGCAATGCAACTGCAACAATGTGATCGCCAGCAACTTTCAACGGGCCGGTAGGCAGACGAACTTGCGCTTTTTCAACTGCAAAGCCTTGTTTTGTCAACGCTTCAGCGATGTCGGAGTTGGTAACGGAACCGAACAAACGGCCGTCAACACCCGATTTTTGCGTGATTTGAACGGTTTGACCGGTCAGTTTCTCGCCTTGCGCTTGCGAAGCTGCCAGTTTTTCTGCAGCGATTTTTTCCAGTTCTGCGCGCTTGACTTCGAATTCAGCGACTGCAGCAGCGGTAGCACGACGTGCTTTACGTTGTGGGATCAGGAAGTTACGTGCGTAACCGTCTTTGACTTTTACAACTTCACCGAGGTTGCCGAGATTAACGACTTTTTCCAACAGAATGACTTGCATGTTTTTCTCCTATTTCAAGTCGTTAATTACGCGTTGTGCAGATCGGTGTACGGCAACAGCGCGAGGTAACGTGCGCGTTTGATTGCTGTATCAACCTGACGTTGATAGATAGCCTTGGTACCGGTCAGGCGTGCTGGCATGATTTTGCCGTTTTCCTGAACGAAGTCTTTCAAGGTGTCTACGTCTTTGTAATCAACTTGTTCTACGTGTGCAGCGGTGAAGCGGCAGAATTTTTTACGCTTGAACAAAGGGTTTTGTTGTTTGCGTTTTTCTTTGAGTTTGTTCTTGTCGAATTTTTTACCGAATGCCATTTTGGGCTCCTGTATCTAAATGTGGTTCTCGAAATCTGTGAGATGGAAAACAAGGCTTTTGCTGTTACGGCTCTTGCGTGCCAGAAATCCAGTGAACTGATATGTCCCGCCTAATTCGGCTTGATTGAATCGACCTGAAATTTCACCCGCGGCAATCGCGGCAATTTCAAACTCAACCAATCGTGGAACACCTGCTTCCATCTGTTGCGAGCTGTGCAGCAAAACTGCTGACACTATCGGTACGCCTGCCGGTGTGTAGCGCAATATTTCACGCTCGGCGATGGTCGCAACGATTTTGCAATGATTCTGAAGCTGATTCACTCTCCGTCTGGTAACGTCAATGGGCTATATTAAGCAGCAGGTGCCTCGGCGCGATGGCTCTTGGCAGCATCTTCCTTCTGCACAGCCTTCATCATTGGCGATGGTGCGGTTTCAGCCTTCTTCATTTTCACTGTCAGGTGACGCAAGACAGCATCGTTGAATTTGAAGCCGGTTTCGATTTCAGCCAGCGTTTCGCCGTCACATTCGATGTTCAGGCAGACGTAGTGCGCTTTTGCCAATTTCTGGATCATGTACGCCATTTGACGACGGCCCCAGTCTTCGACACGGTGAATAACGCCGCCGCGTGCGGTGACGATACCTTTGTAGCGCTCGATCATTGCAGGCACTTGCTCGCTTTGATCCGGATGAACGATAAATACGATTTCATAATGACGCATGTAAGCTCCTTTTGGTCGGATTGAAAATCGCCCACCTCGGCGTCAAGACGAGTGTGGGAAGAGGAAAACCGGCAATCATACGCGTAAATGCAGGAAAACTCAATGCTTACGCAGCTTTATCGCCGCAATCCCGCATGAATACGTCACATTTTCTGCGCAAACCACATAAATCAGCTTGCGTTTAGGCATGCACTGTATAAAAATACAGACTGTTCATACAAACAGTTTACGGGCGTCACAGCTATGCCCGTCACCAAACGGGCCTACGCAATGATCAAACTGACAGCACGCCAGGAACAAATCCTGAATTTGATACGCGATGCGATCGAAAATACCGGCTTCCCGCCGACCCGTGCCGAAATTGCAACAGAACTCGGTTTTCGCTCGGCGAATGCGGCAGAAGAACATTTACAGGCCCTGGCGCGCAAAGGCGCCATCGAAATTTCGCCCGGCACGTCGCGCGGCATCCGCCTGCGTGACATGGGCAATGGTGATGATCGCTTCCCTGGTCGCCAGATGGCGCTGCCCCATCCGGCCCTGATGCAACTCAGCCTGCCGCTGGTCGGCCGCGTTGCTGCCGGCTCCCCTATCCTCGCTCAGGAACACATAGAAGCTACCTATGATGTAGATCGCTCCTTGTTCTCAGCCAAACCTGACTTCCTGTTGAAAGTACGCGGCATGTCGATGCGCGACGCCGGCATCCTGGACGGCGACTTGTTAGCGGTCAAGAAAATCGATACCGCGAAAAATGGCCAGATCGTCGTGGCACGCCTGGGCGAAGAAGTCACGGTCAAGCGCTACAAGAAATCCGGTTCATTGATTGAATTGCTGCCGGAGAATCCAGACTTCGAACCGATACGCGTAGATCTGGCACACGATGAATTTGCACTGGAAGGCCTGGCGGTCGGCCTGATGCGTACCTGGAACTGAGGCTACCCAGCCTCAGTTTTTATCCTGCTTCTTATTCTGTTGCGCCAATATCTGCTTGGCGATACCACGCAGGATATTGACCTCTTCTGTCTCTAACTGGGTACGGGAAAACAGGCGTTTCAGTCGTGGCATCAGCTTCTTCGGATTATTAGCATCGAGGAAGTCAATCGCTACCAGCGCCTGCTCCAGATGTGCATACATGCCATCGATCTGAGACATGCTGGCGGCCTCGCCCTGGAAGCCAATATCTGTCGCAGCACGAGTTTCACCGACCGCCGCCATCCGCGCCTCATAAGCCAATACCTGCACCGCTTGCGCCAGATTCAGCGATGAGTAATCCGGATTCGCCGGGATATTGATCAGCACATTGCACTTTTCCACGATTTCATTCGGCAAACCGAAACGCTCATTCCCAAATACCACTGCTGCGCGCAAACCAGTCTCTTCCGCCAACCGTGTCGCTAATGCGCGTGGCGCAATCACCGGCGGCGAGAATTCGCGCAAGCGCGCCGTCACTGCCGCCGCGAAGTTGCAATCGACCAATGCCTCCTCTATCGAACCGACAATGCGGGCAGCCTGCAGGATATCCTGCGCACCACTGGCAAACGCCACGGCTTCTTCCTGCAAGGCAGCGTCCGGAAAACGTGGGTTGACCAGTACCAGATCGGTAAAACCCATGTTTTTGATCGCGCGTGCCGTAGCCCCGATATTGCCGGGACGGCTGGTTTCCACCAGGACAAAACGAAGTCGATTGAAAAGAGGCGTGTCGGTTTGTGGCTGCATCATTTAAAATAGCGGCATTGCGCGGTAGGAATCATGTCAGAAATGGCAACTCTATACCGCATCGCTCATTAATTTCAATTTAGGTGGTTCTGCTCGCCCTGAGGCGTAAGGACCGCCATTTTAACGGAAACTCTATGCATCCCATGCTTAATACGGCGGTCAAAGCTGCCCGCCGCGGCGCTGCCATCATCAATCGCGCATCTTTCGATCTGGACCGCATCAAGGTCACGGAAAAAACGCCGAACGACTTCGTAACCGAAGTGGACCAGGCCGCCGAACAAGCAATCATAGAGGTTCTGAAATCCGCCTACCCCGACCACGCCATCCTGGCTGAAGAGTCCGGTGCCTCCGCCAACCTGCACGACGAAAACGACAACGTCTGGATCATCGATCCACTCGATGGCACCACCAACTTCATCCACGGCTTTCCGCAATATTGCGTATCGATCGCGCTGCAACAACGCGGCCAGATCACACAAGCTGTCGTCTACGATCCGACTCGCAATGACTTGTTTACCGCGACCAAAGGTGCCGGTGCTTACCTCAATGAAAAGCGTATCCGCGTCACCAAACGCGACAAGATTTCCGACGCACTGATCGGTACCGGCTTCCCTTTCCGCGCCGGTGACAACATTGATGAATACATGAAGATGTTCAAGATCATGACGCAAAGCTGCGCCGGCCTGCGCCGCCCTGGCTCTGCTGCGCTGGACCTGGCTTATGTCGCTTGCGGTCGTCTTGATGGTTTCTTTGAAAAAGGTTTGCAACCTTGGGACATGGCAGCAGGCTCTTTGCTGATCACTGAATCGGGCGGCATCATGGGCACCTTCGCTGGTGAATCCGACTACCTGTACAAAGGTGATGTACTGGCAGGTACGCCTAAAGTATTCGCGCAAATGGTTTCCTTGCTGAGCCCGTTCGCCAAGTAATCCGCTTCGTATACCCGCTTCTCACATATTACGTAGCCATCAGGGAAGTATCCGCTGACGCATCTCAATCGATGCGTTCAGCAGATACTTCCTTTTTCTTTCCGTGCACGCCTTTACACAACAGGCCGACAAGTAATCGCCGGCGCAAGGCTCACT
>JBEBUE010000142.1:0-7175 GCA_040393485.1 Herminiimonas sp. | reverse complement strand
GCATGAGCGGTGTGCTGGTCGGCATCGCTGGCATGCCGTTCGGCAGCTTGCCGGTGGCCGCTGCAGATGCCTGCACTGCGCCCTTCTGCGCATACCACGCAGCGCTGAATGCCTGCTGCGCATGCGCATCGCCCAGCATGCTGCCAGTCGCCAACATCAACGCTATCGCATGGGCTAATGGCTTCATCCGGCGCAATCCCGCATCTGCGGCTTGCGTACGGTTGAAAAATGCTGGGTTCATCTTGACAGGACGGATGGACGGCATGGCTGGCTCTTTCAGTGGTGATTCATGTTGGAAGGAATAAATACGGCGGAAATTTTCCTGACCGCCTTTGCCTCCCTAGACGAAAACCAACACCAAAAGCTATACAAATTTTTGCCGGAAATTATGGGCCGCCACGCGCAGCGATAGCACTGGTATGGCTTGCCGAAAACCAGATATTTTTTGTGACAATCAGATGACATGACCTGACCGCCGTTTTGCGCTATTTGAGCAAGACCAGACCACCTGGCAAGGAAGTCACATCGAGCTTGAACAAACGCTGGATTTGCGTGATCGCTTTATCCAGGTCACGGATGTGGAAACGACCACTGACCGGCTTATCCGCCATGGCTTTGGACATCAGCACGACACGCCCCGGGCGGTAGCGATTGATCTCTTCGACTACCTGCGCCAATGCCGTCTGGCGGAAGCTCAATATGCCGCTGCGCCAGCCAGATGCATCAGCCGGATTGATGCTGCGTATCGCTTGTATAGCCTGGCTGTCGTAGGTAACCTGTTGTGCCGCACGCAACACTACTTCATCGTTGCCGGACGCCACCTTGACCATGCCGGACAAACAAGTCACGCAGACCGCATTCCCCATGTGGCGCAATTCAAAGCGCGCATCGATACTGGAAGCACGACCACCTGCCGCACTGACCACAAACGGCTGGTTCCTATGCGTTGCATCTATCGCCACCTCACCGTCCAGCAACTGGATGCCGATGGTTTCACCCCGCAAGGTTTGCACCGCAATCGCGCTGCGCGTATTCATCTCTACCGATACACCCGATGCCAATTGAATATCACGTTGCTCGCCCGCTGCCGTGCGGTAATCAGCGCGCCATGCATCTGCCAGTGATGGCCACAAATCCAGTGGTGGATGTACCACGGCCACAGCCGCTATCGCGGCGCACGAAGTCGCCAACGCACCACCGAGGAAAGCACGACGCGAGATGCCATGCTGCCCCTGCTTACGTGGCTGCCGGCTGCGCAAGGCGGCGAGTTCTGCATCACCGGCGCTCGCCAGTAGCGCCGCTGGCAACATGTCCTCCCACATCTGCTGCGCCTTAGCAAAAGCCTGTGCATGTGCCGGGCTGGTCGCGCACCAATTACGCAAAGCCCGCGCGTCCGCTGCTCGCGCCGTACCGGAACGCAGGCGACGCAGCCAGGCGTGTGCCTGCAGCTCCAGCTCATCGGAGCCGCGATGGGATGAATGTGAGTACTCAGGCACGGTGAAGCACTCCGACGGATGGCAGCAAGGACATGGATATTCCAAAAAATGGACGATATATACCCAAGACGGTTTTCGCTCGCTGAAACTGCACTTTATTCTTCATGATGTGTGCTCGTTCATATGCTGAATCACGTGTTCATGCGCGCGTTTTAACTCGCGATCAACCAGGCTAAGCGATACGCCCAGTCGATCCGCGACTTCCTGCCGCGGCATTTCATCTACACGTATCAGGATCAGGATATTGCGACGGCGGGACGGCATTTGCTGGATGATGGCCGCCAGGCGCTCCGCTTCAGAACGCGCTTCAAAGGTGCGGGCGGGACCAGCGGCTGGATCTGACAGATCGGCCAAGACTTGCTCAACTTCCTCGCCACTGAGAAAACGCTTTTCTGCACGCATGCGATCCAGCGCCGCATTCGTTGCCATGCGCATCAGGTAACTCAACGGATACTGCACCGGTTCACTGCCTTCCTTGCTGCTTTCCAGCCGCAACCAGGTTTCCTGCAAGGCTTCACCGGCCAGGTCGGCACTACCCAGATGCAGGGTCAGGCGACGCTTCAGGTCGTCATAGCGCCGCACCAGGAAGTCGCGCAAACCAGTGATGCCGTTATCGCTCATCAGTGCCTCGTCATCGCACGACAATCACCACCAGCGGCGAGCTGCTGTGGCAGTATTAACATGTAGAACGGCAAGGAGGTATCTGCCGGACCACGTCCGAGATCGACTTTTTTGAGCGCCTGCAAGATGGCGTGATCACGACTTTTATTACCGCTGCTATCAAGTAACAGGGGCTGCATGACACGCCCTCTAGCATCGACATAAAAACGCAAGGCAATGCGGTAGTCCAGTGCAGCAATAATGGGATCACTGCAAAAAGCATCCCGCACCCCGGACTGCAGCAAGGCGGAATACGCAATGTTGTCCGGCTTGCTGGCAGAAATTTTGACTTGTGGTTCCAGCACGAATGCGTCAGCTGCAGTGTAGGTTGCAGCCAGTCCGCTACCTTCAAGCAAGAGACGCAATGCGGCATCTGCCGTGTAGCGTCCTACAACAGGTGTGGACATCAGGCCCTGGATCGACGATGCGCTATACAGGCCAGAGTAAGCAGTTTGCTCACTGAAAGCGTCCAGTGCCGCCTGTAATGGCTGTGCAGGAATATCAAATTGCATGCTGCTTGTCACCGGCGCAGGCTGCACACGTGTTGACAGGTGATGCACATCCGGCTGCGCAGCAAGATCGCACATCAGCAAAGACATGCCCACCACCACGGTGTACATGGCGATGGACACGACATTTCTTGCCATAGGGATGTGAGTAATATTTTCATGGATGAGATGTGCAATCCGGCCGTAGAAGTGTTTCGCTTCTGCGACGTTCGCTAATAATCCAGCTGCAGCCTGCGCATCGTACCCAAGCAATATGACCTTGCCGTGACAGAATGTTTTCTCTTGTCAACCTTGAACGGTCAGCAAACTTTCAGTTATCCGTTTCACCTTCGTGCAAGTCCTGCACTTCGGATTCCGGCGCCTTGTTTCCGCCACGATCACCAATGGCGCGGCGTGCCGCCACCAGTTCGGCGTGGGATATACCAAATTCCGCCATGGATGCTGCCATCAAATTCAATAAAGCCACGCGCTGCCGCTGGCGTACTGCTTCAGCACGGCGTGTCCGCCTGACCTGGCGGTCAGCGGCCGTCAGTTGCTGCAGGTGGACGTCATGCGACTCTTCATGTGTCGGCATAGCGATTCCTTATTCATACTGGCCCCGCACGCGGGACCAGTGGTCTTCCTATATCAAACTCAGGCGGCTACCGATTCATCCGCTTTTGCAGAGTCGGCTTCTGCTGCTGTACCAGTAACGGATTCCGGTTTGTAATTGCGCAGGTGCAGGAAGAATTGACCCATCATCTGTGTCCACAATTGCAAAGACACGGCCAGATGTGCAGGTGCGACACCGCCAGCAACCATCACGTCCATTTCGAGCACAACGAAATCGCCATGCAGGGCGACGCGTGCAAAACGCTTGGTGCGGTGCCATTCGGTCAGCACGCCTTCAGGCAACACGCCACCTTGCACGCGCAGTGGGCAGCTAAGGGTAAAGTCTGCATATTGACCAGGTGTGATGGCATTACCCCACAGGACCTGGAAACCGATGCCGTGGCTGGCGCTATGCAACCAGGTGGTGCCTTCCTGCTCGGTAGTGGTGACGGCACAACCGGCTGCCTTGATAGCGTCAGAAACTTGTTCTGCATTGACTGTATTCAGCAATTCAATTGCTGGCGTGGTTGCTGCTGCGCTGGTGGATTTGCTCATATCATTTCCTGATCATTAAAAGTGTATATGTGTGCGATGGAAGCCCTGCATTTGCGGGCCTCCGTTACTGCATTTATTTCTGCAAGGCTGCGTCAAGCGCTGCGCTATCAATCTTCAGGCTGCCGGCAGGAACCAGTCCGGCCATATGCGCTTGCACCAACTGCTGTTGACGCTGGTCACGCAATGCAGTTTGCAGGCGCGGTTTGATTTCTTCCAGCGTAGCCGTGCGAGCTGGCTGGGTTTCCAGCAATTTGACGATGTGGAAGCCACTGGCTGATTGCACCGGTTCACTTACCTGGCCTGTTTTCAGCTTGGCTACGGCGTCACGTACCTCTGGCAACATCTGCTCCAGCGGCAACATGCCGACTTCACCACCGCGCTCAGCGCTGCTTGGATCTTGCGAACGGCTACGTGCCAACGCGGCGAAATCGCCACCACGGGCCTGGGTCGCCAGCTTCTTCGCTTCGTCACGCAGCTTGCTTGTTGCGGCAGCATCGCCGCCATTGCTAGCCAGGTAAATTTGCGCAACGCGATAGGTCGCCGGCAAATTGAAATTGGCCTTGCCTTGTTCGTATGCCGCTTTTACTTCAGCATCAGATGGATAAGTAGCAGGAACTTGCGCCACTGATTCCAGGTATGCGGTACTGACGATACGTGCTGTTACTTCACGTACCGCTGCATCGACCTTGGCTTTGACTTCAGGGCGCTCGCCCCAGCCCTTCGACTGCGCTTCGCGCAATAGGGATTCGCTGGCTACACGCTGACGCAACCAGTTTTCGACGCCTGTGCGGTTGTTCTTAATTGCTGCGCGCTCGGCTTCCGGCATGCCTTGCAACAGGCGTGTGATTTCATTCTGGCCGATGGAGACGCTACCGGCACTGGCAACCACTTTGTCCGGTGCTGCCGATTGTGCAACCGACATACCCATGACGGAAGCCAGCACGACCCCGATCGCGGTACGTGCACCTGGGAAGACTTTTTTCATATTCGATTTCATTTTCATTTCCTTTACTGTGAATTCGCACCGGCATAGTGTGCCTGTACGAAATGACACGGGCGTTACTGAATACCTTACTGACTGCGTGGCTGTTCAGCTGGTGCGTTGCTGCTGCGCACGTCGAAACGACCTTCATACAATTTATCGCCGTACTGCTGTGCGATCTGATCCAGCTTGACGCGACTCTGCGCGGCAAATGGCTGACGTGCACTCATTACCGTCGCCATATCTACAGACTCGTAGGCTTGCAGGATTTCCTGGCCGACCGCATACAATTGCGCATTCTTCGCTTCGCATTGCGTGACGGCCTTGGCTTGTGTGCTTGTGTCCAGCGCCAGGCGCTGGCGTTCTGCTTCGGAGGCGCGGGCCAGCTTCAGCAATTCATCATAGGCACTGCGATACTGCGCGATCTGCGCATTCGCTTTGTCCAGTGCTGCCTGGTTCTGCTGCTTAACGCCGCTGAGTTGCTCACGTGCCTTGCGCTCTGCCGCCTGGCTGCTGGCAAGGTCCTTCTTGACCTTGTCCATATCAGCCGGGGTCGACGCTGGACCAGCGCCGCCTTTGAACGCGGCCAGTTCGTTCTGTGCCTGTTGCAACTGTGTCGTCGTGATGCGCAGTTGCGCCCGCAGACGCTCTTCCATGCTCTGGTTCTGGGCATGTGCCGCACCGCTGGCCAACATCACGAACATGGCCGCAGCCAGTGGTCGCAACGTGGCAAGTTGGGTATTGCGCACACGACGTGGGAGGAATTGGTATGACATGGGATCCCCGTTTAGAAGCGCGTGTTCAGCTCAAGCTGCAGCACGTCGATGGCAAATGGCTTGCTGGAAATATTCTTACTGGACATCCAACGTCCGCTCAGCGATGTATTTTTATCGAAAGCGTATGTGCTAGCCAAGGTATAGCCACGCGCATTAGTACCGCCAAGATGGAAGGAAGAATCGTTATAACCGTCTGGCAGAGCATCCGCTTCTATATATTTATAGCTAGCCGACACGTTCCATTCGCCACGCAAGGCAGGATTTGGCTTACCAAGGGTTGCTTGCAACATATAAGCATTCCCGCCGCTCTGGAAGTGTTCTCTCCCTCCCAAACCTGTGTCATCAAAATTATTGGCGATACCGCCGCTTGAGCGCCTGAACATTTCGTCTGCGTCATAAGCCAGATTGCGGATGTAGTTACCATCCAGCCGGAAGCCATAATCACCAAAAACCTTGGTATCCCAGCGGGCGTTCAAGTCTAGCAATTGGAATTTCGATGCGAGGCCAACATACTGCGGCATAGGCGTGTTTGCCGGATTTGCCGGGTTCAGTGCAATGTTACGCAACAACATCATCGTATTGCCTTTTTGCATGAAGGCGGGACGTGACCAGTCTGTGCTACACGATGAAGCGCCTGCATACAATGCGCATGGTTCCGAGAGCTTGCCACTAATATTTTGGAAGCTGTAGTAAGCAACCGCACCGCGCAGTTGATTAGTTGAATCCAACTTCCAGTTGGCGCCAATTTGCGCACCGAGCAGCCACTTCGTTTCGCTCTTCATCTTTTCCCTACTGTCTTTAGGCGAATTGTCCGATGAGTATTCCAGCGGAATGATGCCCAAAGTTCCGAACATCGATAACGCATCATTGCTGAATTTTTTATCGAATTGAGCAGCTACACCGTCAAAGTTCAGATCATTCGAAAACAAGATATCGGTTGATACAAACGGGTTACCAAAACGGCCACCGGTAATTTTGAGCCAATCGGTCGGTTTATTTGATATCCAGGCCTGATCCAGCCATATGTTCTTCTTACCAAGACCACCGCCCAATGTCTGGGTAGTAGAAACCGGGCTTTCATCACTACCTGTCGCTAAGCGTATGCCAGCAGTTGTTGTATCTGAAATATCGGCGAAGACTCCAAATCTTGCGCGTGCGCGCAAGAGATTCTTCCGGTCTTGGCGAGTATTAAGCAAAGGTGGTAGCGCGACGGTCGTATTTGTATTGACGTCATAAGGGCCACTAGCGTTAAGCGCAGAAAAATCGCTTATTTCATTATCGTTAGAGCGAGTATAAAAACGTGACTCACTACGCAAACGCATATCGCCTTCGATACGGATACGCTTGGTCCATTCCGGTGTTTCATTCGGTGCCGCCCAGCCTTCGGTGCGAGCTTGTGCCATGACCTGGCCTTTGACTTCATCACGGATCTGGTCACGTACCGTCTGCGAAATGTAAGGGACGCGCACGTCGCCTGCTTCCGGACGCATCGCTGCAGTACCAGCCACCGGCACTGCGGCGGCAGCAACCTGGCGTTGAGCCTGTTGCGCTGCCATCGCTTCGGTCTGGGCTTGTGCCAGTAAGGCTTCGCCGACATCTTTGTTCA
>JBEBUE010000141.1:0-7212 GCA_040393485.1 Herminiimonas sp. | reverse complement strand
TCAAAAAATGAAGCAAGGGACAGAGATCGTGCGTAAAGCCGATCCACAGGCGACATTGACCACGCGTGGTTACTATACCTATGCCGTGTATCCGGAAGACCAACCACGCCAGAGCAATAAAGCACGCCAGCCTACCGCATGGCGCGTCGGCCAGTACCTGGAAGTGAAAACTACCAATCTGACTGCATTGCCGAAAACAGTTGCTGCCGCGCAGGGTGTTCTGGCTTTGAATGGCTTGCAGTTCGGTTTGACTGAAGCGACCACGAAAAAGCTTGATGCAGAGCGTATTGATGCAACCTATAAAAACCTGACCGAGCGTACTGCAGCGATTGCGCGTGCGATGGGTCGTAACCCAGCCGACGCAGTGATGGATACCGTGGATTTCGAGGGCTCTGGTAACTATGCAGAAATGGCTGCTGCACCGAAGATGATGCGGGCGTCGATGGCGGCGGATGCTGCACCGGTAGAAGAGCCTAGCTTTGAGCCTGGTGAAACAACGCTGAACATGCGTGTAGTAGGCAAGGTCAGGTTCCGTTAAGACCGGGTGCGATAGCGCGGCAACCGTCCGATATCGCATTGCAGCAAAAAATCCAAGAATGGCCGCTACTCGGGTAGTGGCCATTGTCGTTTTAAGGCCTTTCTATCTCTGTTGCAGGGCAAGAATTATGCGATGTTTATTGCCGCTGCGCGCCGGTTACATTGCCCGTCTGATACACTACGCCTCCTGATCCTCCATCCATACCGCTAGCTGAAAACAGGATTCGCATGTCAAGTTTCAATCGTCGAAAAGCGAAAAATAGCAAAGTCCCTTTTAACAAGCCACGTCCGCTGGGCCGGCTTGCACGTGGCAATCAAATTTTGCCAACTGAGACGGAGGAGGTAGTGATGCCGCGTCCAACCTTGCGCCGCCGTGGTATTTACCTGTTACCCAATGCATTTACTACCGCCGGATTGTTTTGCGGCTTTTACGCCATTGTGATGGCGATGGGGCAGAAGTTTGACTACGCTGCCATTGCGATTTTCGCGGCGATGGTGCTGGATGCGATCGATGGTCGCGTCGCCCGCCTGACGAATACCCAGAGTGAATTTGGCGCACAGTATGACAGCCTCGCCGATATGGTGTCTTTCGGTGCGGCACCTGCACTTGTGGTCTATGTCTGGGCCTTGCAGGATATGGGTAAACTGGGCTGGCTGGCGGCTTTCGTGTACTGCGCTGGCGGCGCTCTGCGCCTGGCACGTTTCAATACGAATATTGCCGTGGTCGACAAACGTTACTTCCAGGGCTTGCCTAGCCCGGCCGCAGCGGCACTGGTCGCTGGCTTTATCTGGCTGATGCAAGACCTGGGCTTTGCCGGTCCTGACCTGAGCTGGATTGCGTGGGGTATTACTTTGTATGCCGGTTTGACTATGGTCACCAACGTGCCGTTTTATAGCTTCAAGGACATCAACTTCCGCAAGTCGGTACCGTTTATCGGGATCTTCCTGATCGTGCTGGCATTCGTAGTAGTGTCCAGCGATCCACCTAAAGTTTTGTTTGGTTTGTTTGTCTTGTATGGCTTGTCCGGTTACTGCGTTTATTTCTGGCGTCTGGCCAAAGGCAAACCGGTCAGTAGCATCGTGCAGACCGAACCAGAACCGCATGACGATCATTGATCTAATTTTTACAGTATTGATAGCTTTTCCCAAGGCGCATTTCCCAAGGAATTAAACATGTCTTCGAACAAACTCATCATATTTGACACCACTCTGCGCGATGGTGAGCAATCTCCCGGCGCTTCGATGACCAAGGATGAAAAAATCCGCATCGCACGACAACTGGAGCGTTTGAAGGTAGACATTATCGAAGCCGGTTTTGCTGCGGCCTCGCAAGGTGACTTCGAATCTATCCATGCGATTTCCAGCATCATCAAGGACGCCACCGTCTGCTCGTTGTCGCGTGCTAATGACAAGGATATTGCACGTGCTGCCGAAGCCCTGGCACCAGCGCAAAGAAAGCGTATCCATACCTTTCTCGCAACGTCTCCTTTGCACATGGAGAAAAAGCTGCGCATGACACCGGATCAGGTATTTGAACAAGCGAAGATGGCTGTACGTTATGCGCGCAACTTCACTGACGACATCGAGTTCAGCCCGGAAGACGGTAGCCGTTCCGATATCGATTTCCTGTGTCGTGTGATCGAAGCGGTCATCAACGAAGGTGCGACCACGATTAACTTCGCGGACACCGTCGGTTACGGTGTTCCAGGTCGGTACGGCAATATGCTGAAGACCTTGCGCGAACGTATCCCGAACTCGGATAAGGCAGTCTGGTCGGTACATTGCCATAACGATCTCGGCATGGCGGTAGCGAACTCGCTGGCTGGCGTGATGATAGGCGGTGCACGCCAGGTTGAATGTACGATCAACGGCCTCGGCGAACGTGCCGGTAATACCGCGCTGGAAGAAATCGTCATGGCGGTGCGCACCCGTAAAGATCACTTCAACCTGGAAGTCGGCATCGATACCACGCAGATCGTCCCGACCTCCAAACTGGTTTCGCAGATCACCGGCTTTGCCGTGCAGCCGAATAAATCCGTCGTGGGTGCGAACGCATTTGCACACGCTTCCGGCATTCATCAGGATGGCGTGTTGAAGGCGCGTGATACATACGAAATCATGCGAGCGGAAGATGTGGGCTGGACTACCAACAAGATCGTGTTGGGTAAATTGTCAGGCCGCAACGCCTTCAAGCAGCGGCTGGAAGAGTTGGGCATTACATTGGACTCCGGTGCAGAGATGGATGCTGCGTTTGTGCGCTTCAAGGAATTGGCTGACCGTAAATCCGATATCTTCGATGAAGACATCATGGCGCTGGTATCAGACGAGCAGCAATCACATGAGAAGGAATACTACAGCTTTGTCTCCTTGTCGCAGCAATCATCCACGGGTTCCAAACCGGCCGCGAACGTCGTATTTTCCATTGATGGCAAGGAAGAAAGCTGCAAAGGCGAGGGCAATGGACCAGTTGATGCGATCGTCAATGCGATTGAGTCCAAGGTACAGAGCGGTGCTGAATTGCTGCTGTTTTCTGTAAATGCGATCACCACCGGTACCGAGTCGCAAGGCGAGGTAACCATGCGCTTGTCCAAGGCGGGACGTATCGTCAATGGCGTCGGCGCAGATCTGGATATCGTGGTTGCTTCGGCCAAAGCCTACATTTCTGCATTGAATAAATTGCATTCGAAGATAGAGAAACTGAACCCGCAATTGTGATTCATGTGTCCCTGACCATGCAAAAGGCCTTGCTACCAAGCAAGGCCTTTTTGTTTGCAGCTGTGAAAAATGATTGTCGACTTAAGTGCGACAACGTACAGAATATATCTCTGTCCCGGACTTAGAATCGCAACTCCTATACATCGCTTGATCACACTGCTAGTTGTGCAAAGGGAGGCTGTATGGTGCATGCAAATAATCCGCCTATGTTCCGGCTTTTTCTCGCGGCACTTTCACTGCTTGTATTCACCGTTGCCGCGGCTGTGATGATTGTTGCGTGGATATCGGCCGTGCCGGAAGCATACGCTGTTGATCTGGTGCAGGCCCAGTCCCTGAGTCCCTATATGGTATGGCACCAATCCTGGCACTACAGCGCCTCTCTATACGATCCGTTAGCCCTGGCTTACTGCCCCAAATAAAATTAATGCTGGACTTGTATGCCTGCGCCACTGATGTTGCCAGGAACATGCAAGCTCATTTGCATCGTCTTTAGTGCGTCAATAGCGGCGATGAATTGCTCGGATGCCATCGGATGTCCCATGAAATAGCCCTGCAATGTATCGCAACCCAGAGTGGTCAGGAATTCCTGCTGCTTCTCAGTTTCTACACCTTCGGCCACAATGCGCAGATTCAGCGAGCGCCCCAACGCTACGATGGCAGAGACGATAGATGCATCGTCTGTCCCTTGTGCCAGATCACGGATGAAGCCGCGGTCTATCTTTAGTTCCGTTGCGGGCAGGCGTTTCAGGTAGAGCAGGCTGGAGTAACCGGTACCGAAATCATCGATAGAAATTTCCACACCGAGATTCACCAGTTGCTCCAGAATGGTCAGGCTGGCTTCGACATTGTGCATGGCAGTGGATTCAGTGACTTCCAGCATCAGCGAGGTAGCCGGCAAGTTATTGCGTGCCAGTGTTTCCTTCACCATCTCGACCAGATTGTCATTGCTGAACTGGACCGATGACAGATTCACCGCCATCTTCCATTGCTGGTAACCCTCGTCATACCACTTGCGCATTTGTCGACATGCTTCATCCAGTACCCATTCGCCAATCGGCACGATCAGGCCGGTTTTTTCAGCCAGGCCGATGAAGTCTGCGGGTGCAATGATGCCGCGCACCGGATGCTGCCACCGCAGTAGCGCTTCGGCCCCGACCACTACGCCATCGCTAGTACTGAACTTGGGTTGATAGTGCAAGCGGAATTCTTTGCGTTCGAGTGCCGTGCGTAAATCCTGTATGACCTGTAGTTGGTTATGCGCATTGATATTCATCGAAGATTCGAAGAAATGATAGCCGTTACGTCCGGTACTCTTGGTGTGGTACATGGCGGCATCTGCATGTACCAGCAAATCGTGGCGTGATTTGCCGTCTTCCGGATACACGGCTATACCAATGCTGGCTGAGATGCCGAGATTGTATTGCGCGATATAGAAGGGCTGGTTCAGCGTGGTGCATAGCTTGTCTGCAACTGAGGCTGCGTCTTCCGGCTCCTTGACTTCGATTAGCATGACGAATTCGTCACCGCCGAGGCGGGCTGCAGTATCTTGTGCACGGATACTGTCGCGTATGCGTTGGGCGACGTCGATCAGCAATAAGTCGCCGATATGATGGCCGAGCGAGTCATTGATCGCCTTGAAACCATCGAGGTCGATAAACATCAAGGCAAAGCGCCCTTGCTCCCGTACCGCCTTGTGCACCATTTGATCCAGGCGATCTTCCAGTAGTGTGCGGTTGGGTAATTTGGTCAGATTGTCCTGCAGGGCCTGTTTGGTCAGTTCCTGGTTCGCGAGGGCCAGCGAGCGTACCAGTTTGCCGGTTTGCGAATCAAGGCGGGCGTCCAGTACGGAGGTCAGCAATGCGATCGCCAGTACGGCGAGGGTAGTAACGATCACCACGATTGCCAGCCAGCCGGGGCTGACACCTTCGACTGCGGCGCTACAAATACTGCCTTGCGGGAAATTGGCGGCGGCCATGCCCGTATAGTGCATGCCGATAATCGCTGTACCCATCACAATTGCAGCCATCGCGCGCAAACGGCCGACGTTCGGAGTATTGCGGCGCAAGCGGAAAGCGATCCACAAGGCGGCCCCGGATGCGCTGATAGCAATCAGGATTGAGAGCGCAAATAGCCATGGATCATATTCAATGCCTGGCGTCATACGCATTGCTGCCATGCCGGTGTAATGCATGGCAGCGATGGCGATGCCCATCAATACCGCGCTACTCAGCAATTTCATCAATGGCAGTTCAGCCTGGCTGATACGCCACAAGGCGAAGCCGGACGCGACAATGGCGATCAAAAGCGATAGCACGGTAATGCTCAAATCGTAGCCAAGCGCGATGGGCAGCTTGAAGGAGAGCATACCAATGAAGTGCATGGACCAGATGCCTATGCCCATCGCTACTGCGCCGCCGACCAGCCACAAGGTGGCACCCTTGTCGTGGGTGGAGTTGATCCTGCCAGCCATGTCCAGCGCCGTGTAAGATGCGAGGATAGCAACCAGTAGTGAGATCAATACCAGTAGCGAGTCGTAATGTGCGGTCAGCATAGAAAGGCTTTATTCATTTAAAAAGACAAACTGGTTTGATACGAAATTCGCAAGCTTCCTTGGTATTTCTTTCAGCACGACTCATGGCAGAAAACGCGGAGCTTTCCTGTCTTTTATGCTCGTTTGGCTAAATGAAGACTGACTTAATATTTCAACAACTTTTGCAGTCTTGAGGCAGCAAGGATGAAGTGGGGCAACGCGGAAACTACGATTCCAACCGATGGCTCATATGCCCTAACGCATTGATCATTGTACCTTGCCTGCTAGAAATATGGATTTAGCAGCAATAAGCGTCCATTTTGCCTCGAATTGCGCGCATGAATATATAACTAATGTGAAATCAAGACTGCATAGTTATATGTGCGCTGCCGAACAGTGTTATGCCCGGTTTTGCTTCATATTGATTTTTACTGCCATCCCATACCGATAGCTATCCATCGCTATCTTCCAGCTAAGAAAACACGCTCTAAAAATTTCCACGCATGCTCGGATCGGTAGTGGCGATTCGCGGTCGAACTTATACGTGACAGAAATCTCTACGGCACTCAAAGAAAAAACATGAGGGTCGAACTTGATGTTTTCTGAAAGGAATGATGATGAGAGACGATGTACTTGCGACCCTGAATGAATTGATAGAGGCATGCCGGGACGGCGAGGCTGGCTTCAAGAGCTGCGCCGAAGATATACGCGACGGTCAGTTGAGGCAGCCTTTCTTGCGCCTAGCCTATGGCTGCAATGATGCTGCTCAGGAACTCAGTGTTTTGTTGGTGTCACGCGGCGGTAATCCAGAAAGGCGTCATAGTCTGAGTGGAAGCTTGCATCGCCACTGGATAGAGATTAAATCATCGTTGATGGGAAAGAACGATGATGCAATCATGAAGGAATGCGAACGTGGTGAAGAGCTTGCGTTGAAAAGTTATCGTCGTGCGTTGGAGAAAGATTTGCCGCTGGATGTGAGAGCTGTGGTGGAACGTCAGTACCAGGGCGTAATCCAACACCATGAACTCATGAAGAGTTTGCGTGATCGTGCTCATTTATCGATGAGTTGATAGCCCGGCCCTGATGCTATGAACAGGGCGTTTTTTCGTGCCGCTGACAGGCGGAACAATGATGCAACTTTTAGGAGAAAACGATGATGGAATCCAAAGTAGATGATATTTCGAAAGATCTGAAAGCCTTGTCCAAGGATACGAAGGAGCTAGCGCGTGAAGCCAAATCGCAGGCGGTAGAAAAAACCGGCGAGTTGAGCAAGAAGTATGTGGAGTTCATGGATTCTGCTATTGCTGCAGCGAAGGAAATTCCTACCGTCGCAGTAAAGAAAACCAAGGAAGTCGCGTCTACCACGGATGACTATGTCACGAACAATCCGTGGCGTGCCGTCACTATTTCAGCAGGACTTGGTTTGGTGC